>NZ_CDXDOR010000034.1:0-38022 GCF_978021225.1 Frankia sp. CeTa3Moorea
TCAGATCCCCGAATCCTTGATCGACGGCCGTAAGTTCGGTCTGAAAGCCACGACAAGATTCGGAACGAAGCTGGCGGGAGTTGACGCGGCGGGTACGTAGCCGCCGCTGCGCCCAGGTGATCGCCTCTGCGGGACACGGCATCGGCCGAGTGCTCCTGGTAGAAGCGGACGGCGAGGAGGCCGGCCGTGACATCCTCGATCGGCCGCCGGCTGGCAACCACGGCTGCGACGCCCGGTTGGATCAGGGCGTCGGGGCGGGGCGGCGGCTTTCTCGGGGCGCCGTGCTGCGGCGACTCCCGAGTCGCGGGCGGACGCAAACCGTAGCCGCGCACCTCATGGTGCCGACGGTCCGCTTCGTGAGGGAGGCGAGCGGCAGGTAGCTGTCCAGCGGCCGGTCTCGATACCCGGTCCCGCGGCAGGTGAAGTGCAATGTGGTGTGGCTGCGCGTTCCGCGTGGCACCGCAGCCACACGAGGGGCCGGACCGGAGCACACGCAGGGAGTGGGCCGTCCAACTCAGGCTACGAGCCCAACCGTGACGATCTGCGGCCAGGCCGACCTCGCCCCCTTCTACTCCATCCTTCCGACACCCGCTGGTCGAGAACCATGGCGATGAGGAGCGCCAACGGGTCCTTGGTCAGCAGTTCGTCGGCCTCGTCGATCTGACTCAGGTGCAGTCCCACGGCACAACCGTAGCCGAGCGCCTGGCGGCAGCCTGGCCGCCGCGGTCGCGCTCACCCAGGCGGTATTGCCGCAGATGCGCCAGCAGCGCCGCGGCGCGATCGTCCAGCTGAGCAATCTGGGCGGCCAGATGTCGTTCGCAGGGTTCTCGGCGTACAGCGCGACGAAGTTCGCCCTGAGGGCTGGTCGGAGGGTCTGGCCGACGAGGTCCGCCCGTTCGGTGTCAACGTGCTGATCGTCGATCCGCACCGGCCTGTTCGACCCGACGCGCCGGATGTTCAGCACCGACCAGGGGGTCGACGCCGCGCTCAGCCATCTCGACGCGGTGCGCGCCGACATCGGCGGCTGGGAGACAGCGGCACGGACACAGCGCTCGGCACCGCCAGGACGTCGTAGCGCCCGTCCACCGACGCGGCGGCAGAGACCACAGATCCTCGTAGTGCCGCTGGCCATGGGCGACGCCGGGTGATGGTCTACTCGGCGGGCAGTACATCGGCCTCCCAGGGGTTGACCAGCTCCAAGCCCAGGCCGGTGAAGTCGCTGGTGTTGCGGGTAGCCAGGACGGCAATGCGGGATCGACAGATAGCCGCGATCTGGGCGTCGAAGCCGCTGATCGGAGTCCCGGCTTGTTCACGCTCGACCACGAGGCTGGCGTAGTGGCGGGCCGCCGTGACGTCGAAGGGCAGGACTCTGTCCTGGAACGCCGAGAAGACATCGTCCGCGGCTGCCATCAGCAACTCGCGGCGGCGGCCAGATGGCAGTCGGACAATGCCGTAACGGACCTCGGCCACGCTTATCGAGGTCGTGTTCAAGGCGTCACCGGGTCGGCTGGTTACCCACCTTACGACGCGGTCTGCTGGTACTGCGCGCATGAGCTCGGAGATGACATTGGTATCGAGAACGATCATTCTGAGGGTGGCACCCGGTCACGTGAACAGGTCCGCCGCCCGCGGTGCCTGTGTCCGCGCTGGCAGCTGGAGGTCGACGCCACCAAGCGCGCCGAACCGGGCGAGCAGGGTCTGAGCGAAACCGGCAGCGTCCTCGGGCTCGCTGACCGCCTCGGTGAGGATCGCACGGATCTCGGCCTCCATCGAACGGCCGTGGTGCGCCGCACGTATGCGCAGTCGCTCCCGCACACCGTCATCGAGGTCTCGGATGCTGACCGCAGCCATCGGGACCACCTCCTGATAGCAATGCTAGCACGGGCGGACTCCGGCGGCACCGTCGCGCCGCCGGTCAGATAGTCATGCGGCTACTGCTGGCTGTTCGAATATCAGGTCGGTTCCGTCGACGGTGGTCGACACGCCGATCGGGAAGGTGGGCAGCGGGTCGGTGTGACCGCCTTCGACGTGCGCGAGGACGGGATAGCTGCCGGCAGCCACGTGGTGCAGGACGAGGCGGTGATAGTCGTTGCTGGTGTTGTCGTCGAACCGGTAGGGGCAGATAGGGCTATCAGCGGTGCTGTGATCATTGGAACGCGCGCGTCAGCTGGAGGAAGTCGCAGGCTTCGTCATCGGACTGGCATTCGCGGCTTTGACCCCGCTTCCTCCGTCCCCCGCGTCCCGACGGGAACCCTGTCCGCATGGCGAACGGGTGGACGACCGACCCGGACGACCGGACCCGCAATGTGGACAGCCCGCGATCAGGCGGACGCGGACCGTTCCATCCCACTCCATGTTTCCGAGACCGGCTGGTCCAGCACTATCCCAATGAGCCGCGCCAACGGGTCGTTCGTCAGCAGCTCGTCAGCCTCGTCGATCTGGCTCAAGTGAAGTCCCACCGTCATCACGATAGCCACAGGCCCAGCCGTCGATCCGCTGGCCAGCACAGCGCGGTCGACGTCGTCCGTACTATCGTGAGTCGCTGACCGAACGGCTACGTGAGCGCATCGCTGGGCGGGCGCCCGCGCAGCAGCGCGATGTCGGCAAGGCAGCCCCACCGAGCGCCAAGCTCACCGCCAGATCCGTCAGCACCTTCGCGATCATGCCCCGCCGCCAGCGCCCGTCACGGCGCCAGTGCCGCCACCCGGCCCGGACACCCGAACCGTCTCGGAGCAGCAACCCATCCGCCGATGACATGACATCCCGCCCGCGACAATGTCGACACGGACAGACCCAGACGCACGACGGCGAACAGGGCAGTTCGGCCCGAGGCAGGGGTCAGCCGCGCTGGAAGGCGCTCCGGTGGGCTTCGAGCCAGGAGCGCAGCGACCGGGCCCGGTGACCGGTGATCCACTCGACCGTGTTGGTGACGGGGGCGGTCTGGCCGATGGTCGCCGCGGCCACGTCGAGCAGCGTTGCCAGGATCGGACGGGGAATTCGGCCCTGGTCGAGGTCCAGTGCCTCCTCCCGGGTCACGTCCTCGACGGTGACGTCGGCACCGAGCACGTCGCCGATGATCGCGACCGCGTCCCGCAGGCGCATCGGCTCCGGTCCCGTGAGGATCTGCATCCGGGAACGGAAGGTCTCCTGGGTAAGGAGGTGGGCGGCGACCTCGGCAATGTCGTCGGGATGGATCGGCGTGACAGGGCGTCCGCGAACGCCATCGCGACCCGTCCGCTGGTCTGGATCTGATCTGCCCAGTCGCGCCGGGTATTGGTCGCGAGCCAGCTCGGGTAGAGCACCGTGTGCGAGAGACCCGACTCGGCCACGGCCCGCTCGATCCCGCGGTGAATTTGCCCGATGGGCCGGTCGAACTCCCCGACCTCGTAGGCCGCCGGCGAGGACAGCAACACCACGTACTGCACGCCCGCGTCCACGGCCGCCGCCACGAAGGCCTCGACAGTACCGATCACCGGATAGAGGAAGACGGTCTCGACCCCTCGCAGCACCTTCGCCGCCGACGGCCCGGGGTCGGCAAGGTCGAGTTCGGCCAGCTCGACGCCGGCGGGCAGCCGTAGGGTCGTCGCATCACGGGACGAGCCACGAACTGGGTGGCTCGACCCGGCCAGCGTGGCAACCAGACACGACCCGATGTTCCCGCTGGCGCCTGTGACAAGGGTGGTCATGACTCTCCGATCACGCAGGTGCGACATCTGAGATTACCTTTGGATGCAAAGCATCTTTGATTGCAAAGGTAAGGGAGGCGAGGAGGGCCATGTCAAGCCGGAGCGAGGACGAGCTCGATGTGGACCAGGCTGTCCGCGCGCTGTTGCTACTGATGCCGCGGCTGGTCGGGCGGGCGAAACGGACGCCGCCGCCCGCCGAGCTCGCCGGCCTGGCGCTCGGCCCACGGCACCTGTCCCTGCTCTCTTACCTGCTGCTTGACGGCCCCACCACCGTCAACGCACTGGCCACGCGGCTGGAGGTCGCGCCCACGACCGTCAGCCTGATGGTCGCCGACCTGGACCACGCCAAGATCGTCGAGAGGCACGAGGATCCCGGCGATCGCCGACGCCGGATCGTCAGTATCACCGTCACGGGCCGCCCCGTGATCGAGGGATGGCTCGGCCCGGGCACCCGCGCCTGGCGGGAGGCGCTCCAACCGCTGACCCCGGCCGAACGCCACCTGGTCGTCAGCACCCTGCGCGCCTACGAACGCGCCGCCGGTGAGGGCGCCTCCGACCCGAGTTGAGTACGACACCACAATGCCCGCGGTGCGCGCCGAGAAGCTGACACGGTCGCCGCTGTGATCTCTGGCTCCGGCAGTCGCGGGCCGGAGCCAGGCCCCACGCGGTCAGACGGGCATGGAGCCGCCCGTCCCGCTCGTTCTTTCCGACACCCGCTGGTCCAGAACCATCCCGATCAGCAGCGCCAACGGATCGCTGGTCAGCAGGTCGTCTGCCTCGGCGATCTGGCCCAGATGCAGGCTCACGCGGTTCACGGTAGCCGGATCGTTCAGGATGCCTTACCACGGCTCGTACCGCCTCGAGGGCTGACGCGGGCGCCTGGACCTGCCCTACCTGCCCTGGACTGACGGTCCCCGGCACGGCCGGCGTGCCGCTGGTGTCGTCCAACCCGCGCCTGCGGGCTTCAAGGGCAGGCACGAGGTCCGTATCACGGCTGAACAGGACTCCGACGTCGCAGGCGCTCTCACAGGCACGATGCACGAAGTCCCGTACTCCCACCAGATCGCTTCGCGATCTGGTGGGTCCCCCGGCGGGGACAACCGTAGCCGACGACGTCGCGACGGCCACATCGCTGGTAGCGACGCATGTTGCGCGCATGATCGCCCTTTGACGTCATTGGAACGTGATTTCAACGTTAGAATGACGTCATGACTACTGCTGAAGAGATCACGACCAACCTCACCATCCGGGCGCTCCCGGCTCGGGTGCGCGCCACTCTGGCCGCACGGGCGAAAGCACGCCGGCAGTCGCTGAACGCCTATGTGCTCGACGTACTCAGCCGCGAGGCGACTACCCCGACCATGGACGAGGTGCTCGTCGACATCGACAACACTCGCGCCTCCGTAGGGCTTACCACGGACGACGCGGTCGCCGCCGTACGCGCGGTCCGTGATGCGGAGGAGGCGCGGTGGGGCTGATCGTCGTCGACGCATCCGTGATCGTCGATCTACTCGCGGGAGACGACAGCCCTCGACGCAAGGCGGCGAGGGATCGGATGGCCGGCGGCGACACCTCCTACGCCCCCGCTCACCTGGACATCGAGGTTATCTCGGCACTCCGCAGCCTGGCCAGACGTACAAGCGGTCTCGCCGAGCACGCCCCGAATCTCCTCACCAACCTGATCCGTCTACCGATCCGTCGCGAACTGCTCGGCGGGCCGACCGCCCAACGCGTCTGGGAACTTCGACAAAACATGACCGCCTACGACGCCGGTTACGTCGCACTGGCTGAAAAGATCAACGCCGTCCTTCTCACCTGCGACGCCAAGTACGCCGCCGCGGCTGGCCCCCGCTGCGCCATCGAACTGATCACATAGGTCGTCATCCTTCGGGAGCCCGTGCCCTAACGATACGTCACCAGGAATACGCGGACCACCCAATCCCACTATCCCACTCCATGGTTCCGATACTGGCTGGTCCAGGACCATTCCGATCAGCAGCGCCAACGGGTCGTTCGTCAGCAGCTCGTCCGCCTCGTCGATCTGGCTCAGGTGCAGGCCCATGGCCGATACCTCCTTGGCGGCAAGCCAGACCCCGTCGATCGTGCACGTCATGGGCACTAGCCGCCGCCCCAACGCCAACCACAGGCGGACGCAGAGCCGGTCCGGCGCCTGCACCCAGGGCCTGGATGCGGGGTACCTGACACAGCCTAACAAGGCTCCTACAGCCTCACAACATCATGCTAGGCTATGTCAGGCTCACTGGGAGGCTGACACATGCAGGCAGCAGAACTGGCCGAGTTGGTTGCCGCGCTTCGCCGGATCGGTCGCGACGACGCAGGACTTGAGGTCAAGCTGGCGTCAACCGACAAACTGCCCAATGAGACCGCACAGACCCTGTGCGCATTCGCAAACACTCCAGGCGGAGGCACGCTGATCTTAGGCCTCGACGAGGGACGCGGGTTCGCGACCACCGGTTGCGAGTACGCCGCGAAGCTTTCCGCCGACATCGCGGGACTGTGTCGAGATGCCCTCCATCCACCCCTCGTGCCGCTGATCAGCCTGCCGCAGTTCGAGGACAGGACCCTTGTCGTCACCGAGGTGCCGGAGCTCGACGCAGCAGACAAGCCCTGTTACCTGCGGAGCAAGGGGCAGCCAAACGGTTCATATATCCGCATCTCGGATGGAGATCATCGGCTCTCGTCGTACGAGGTGAGCCAATTATTGATCAACCGGGGCCAGCCGACGTTTGATCGGGAGCCCGTCGAAGAAGCCAGACGAGTCGATCTGGACGACGAACTCGTCACGGATTTTCTGCGGGAGCTTCGCCGGTCCCGACCGACGTTGGCACGCCGGGACGACGATGATCTGCTCCATCGGTGCGGCGTGCTGGTCAAGAGCGCGCTAGATACCCAGCAGCTTGTGCCATCGCTGGGCGGGCTCCTCGCGCTCGGCCATGATCCGCAAAGTTTCGATGCGTTGCGCGGATGCGCGGTTACGGTGACCGTTTACCCAACGAAACGCAAGGGAGAGCCCGGTCCAGACGGCCAACGATTCCTGGACGACAAGATTCTGGAAGGGCCGGCCCCGATCCTCCTCGAGGAGGTTTTTGCCGTCCTGCTCGCCCGTATGAGCAGGCGCGGGATGGTGGAAGGAATTGGCCGAGAAGACCGCTGGGAGTATCCGCCGGAGGCCCTACGGGAGATCTTGGTCAACGCCGTCGCCCACCGTGACTACAGTCCGATGTCCAGGGGGACACGCATCCAGGTCGAGATGTACCCCGATCGCCTTGAAGTGATCTCACCGGGTGGGCTGTTCGGGCCAGTAACGATAGACCGGCTGGGAGATGACAACATCGCATCCGCACGTAATCGGGCGCTCGTCGATATTCTTGAGAACGTCCGTTTTCACCGAGATCGAAGGGCCCTGTGCGAGGGGCGAGCGACAGGTATCCCCAACGTACTCAGTAGCCTGCGGGAAGCTGGTCTCGTGCCTCCCGAGTTCAGGGATCGAATAAGCGATTTTCGAGTCATCCTACCGAATAGGACCTTGCTCGACGAAGGTACACGGGCCTGGCTGTACTCGCTGGTTCAACCGGGCATCTCCCCGACGCAGGAGATGGCGCTCGCGATACTTCGGACCGGCCGAGCACTGACGAGCGACGAGTACAGGATCGAACTGTCGGTAGACAGCAAAATCGCCCGCCGTGAGCTGGGGGATCTTGTCCACCGCGGTTTGGTCAAAATGGTCAACCAGCGCAGATGGGCACGGTACGTCCTGGACGACGCGGCCGAGGACTCAAATCCGACACTTTTCTCCGAGACCCCCGAGCGCCTGCCGCGACACGAATCCGCGAGGACCGCTCATAGTCAGGAGGCCCATGAGCCTAATCTGCGGAAACAGCGGGTTCTGGAACTCCTGGCCGTCGAGTCGCCCCTGACCCGCGCGGAGATCGCCGTCCGCCTTTCCCTGACCGACCGACAGGCCAGCTATGCGCTGACCAAGCTGATCTCCGACGGCCTGGTCGTCAGAACAACAGCGGCCTACAGCGACCCGAACGCCGCGTACCGGCTCACGAGCACGCCGGCCTGAGTACCAGGGGACACTTCGTGGTCGCGAGCGACATGTTCGTTCTCTCCGGACTCTGTTGGTCTAGCACCATGCCAATCAACAGTGCCAACGGATCGTTGGTCGGCAGCTCGTCGGCCTTGGCGATCTGACCCAGATGCAGTCCCACCACACAACCGTAGGCGACCAAGCTGCTCGTCGGCGTCGGCGTCGGCGTCGGCGCGGGCCGTAGGCCAGTTGAGGCGGTTGACTCTCCAGTTGGTGGAGGCTCAATGATCGGTTCCATGATGATCGGCCAGCTTGCGGTGAGCACCGGGCTCTCGGTACGGACGTTGCGGTTCTACGCCGACGCCGGAGTGCTGCCCGAGCAGGGACGCACGACGGCGGGATACCGGCTGTTCGGGCCCGACGCCGTGGCCCGGGCGCGGCTCATCCGCACCCTGCGCGAGCTCGGCGTCGGCCTGGACGACATCAAGCGGGTGCTCAGCGCCGAAACGTCGCTGGATGAGGTGGCCGCCGAGCACGTACACGCCCTCGACGCCCAGATTCGCGTGCTGCGACTGCAGCGCGCGGTACTGCGCGCCTTCATCGGATCCACCGACCCCGAGGAGCTCCAACGTATGACCGACCTGACCAACCTGACGACCGAACAACGTCGGCGGATCATCGACGACTACCTCGACGCTGTCTTCGGCGACAACCCCAGCGCTGTCGCCGACAAGCTGGCCATGGGCGCACCCGAGCTGCCCGAGGACCCGACCCCGGAGCAGGTCGCAGCCTGGGTGGAGATCGTCGAACTGCTGCGCGATCCCGACTTCATCGCCACCAGCCGCCGGATGGCCGAACGAGCCCGCGCCGAAGGGCCAGAACCGGACGTGGCGCAGTTCGAGGTCGGCAAGGCTGTCGGCGAACTCGCCGGTCCCGCCGCCCGGGCCGGGGTCGACCCCGCCTCCCCTGAGGCCCTGACCGTGGTCGAGCGTCTCGAAGCCCTCGGCCCGACCCCGTCGGAAGACCGCACGCACGTGGCCGACCGCATAGAAGCCTTCACCGACCGCCGCGTCGGCCGCTACTGGACCCTCGTCGGCATCATCAACGGCTGGGCCCCCAACCAGGCCCCCAACGACATCATCGGCACCTGGGAGTGGTACGCCCGAGCCCTGCGCGCCCACGCCTGACGCCCGGACCCTCGCGGCTCCTCCGCCCGAGCGTCCGCCCCAAGGCAGGCGCTCGGGCGAAGATGAGCGCTGACGACTACCACCCGAGCGCTGCCACCCGTAGGGATAGGAGGTCTTCGGCGAGGTCGACGTTGGCGCCGAGAGCGGCGAGTCGCCCCAGCCGCCCGTTGTGTTCGACCCTCGTGAGCTGGCCGATGCGGTCGTCACCGCTGGCTGGGGTGGCCATGGCAGTGCCAGTTCAACACCGGGGCGGTCGCGTGAGACGCGGACGACCTGCTGATCGACGTGCCGACTAACCGTCGCGGTCTGGTGGTACGGCTAGTCGCCACAACGCGTTCCGAGATCGGGGCGCCCCTATCAGCTCGGCCTGCCCGATCCGACGCAGCCGCGCAAGCGTCTGGCGGGCCTGCTCGTCGGTAAGGCCGGCCCGGCGGGCAATGTCGACGCGGCTGGCCGGTGTGCTGGTCAACACAGCCAACACAAGGTCATTCCGTGTCCGTCCGCGGTCAAGCTGCTTCGTTGCCCGGCCGGCGTGGGGACTCAGCCGGTAGGTGGCGCTTCCCCGGTCTCCTTCCTGCACCAGCAAGCCGCGGGCGCGCAGTTCTTTGAGTTGCATGGTCGCCGTTCGACTGTCCGCGACGCCGGTCGCACCCCGGTAGCTGACGTTGGTCAAGGTCTCCCCGCGGCGAGTGAGCGCCAGCGCGGTGAGCTGCGCACCCGTGAGCCCGGCGATGTTCAGCGTGGACAACCAGTCCCTGGTCTCCTCGTCGAGCAGCGCGTGGTTGGGAATCGTCACGGTGAAGGCCGCGATGTCGTCCTCGAAGACCGGCGGCTCCATGCCCGCCTCGGCGAGCGCCGCACGGACGCGCGCGATGCCGGTGCCTCGGTTCTCGCACACTGTCCGGCCTGGATCGAGCGGGGTGTCCTCCAGGATCTTGAGCAGGACAGAATTGCGTGATGACGGTGGCACTGTGCCGAGTCCAAGCTCTCGTAGGCTCACTGGTCCAAAGAGCCCGCCCGGGTTCCGGATCTGCAGCCGGTCAGGGTAGAGCTCTACCTGAATCTGAGCACCCTGGGCTGACGGCGAGTAGTCACGGTGCACCAGGCTGTTCACCAGGGTTTCTCGGAGCACCTCCTCGGGATACTCCCATTCATCAACACGAAACATTCCGGCGATAATTCCGCGCTGCTTCATGTGCCGTTTCAGGATTCCTATGACATCGCGCACGATCACAGGTATCGGACCGTCTACGGAACGGTTGTCCAGGAACCGCTCCCCACGCGGCCCCGGCCGGGCAGGATCAGGCGTCGGGAAGACCACCACCGTGGCGTTCAGTTGCGGGAAGTACTGCTGCGGATAAACTCCGAATGCCAGTAGGCCGGCGAGTGTGGGCCGAGGACCGTCGTCGGTCTCCCGGAACACGTTCAGAAGGCGCAGGACCTCCGCGTCAGACTTTTCCCCGAACACACTCCGTTGCTCCCGGACCCGGGCGATAAAGGCACGTAGCCGTTGCGAGTCGAGATCATCCTGTGTTGCCTCCGGCACGACGGAGGCATCATGCCGTGCCGGGGCCCGGTTCTCGAGGAGGAGCTGGACCTCGTATGCCGATAGCTTTCGGTCGCCGTCCGACATGCGGATGAAGGATGCGTCCCACGGGGCAAGCCGCGCCAGGTGGCAGGGCCGACGGTCCCGTGGAATCGGCGGTACATAGGCATAGAGAACCTTCGAGCCACCCATGTCCACGATGTCGACCAACGGTGCGACCGTTGGGTCCATAGCGCGACACAACGTGACGAAGCTATCCCGAATTGACTCCGGATCCACCAGTCCCGAGACCGCGAACGACGCCTTCTCGTCCACGCCGAGAAGGACCGTCCCGCCCTCACCGTTCGCGAATGCGCTGATCGTCTCGTGCAACGACTGGGGCATGCCGCCCCTGGCCTTCTTGATCTCGAACCGATAGTTGTCGTTGCCGAGCCGAGCCAGGTCACCGAGTGTACGGGCCACTGTCTCGCGGTCCATGACTCCCCATCAGGATGCCTTCGACGCATCAGGATGCCATCATGGTACCGCTCAGGCTGACTACCATGACTGACTACCATGAGCCCGACGCTGGACCCGGGTGGGCGTCGGCATGGCGGTGGGGGCATCGGAGTCTGATGACGGCCGTCCCTGCGGGGCATCACGGCTCGGGTGCGGGGCCTACGACCCCATCCCGCTCGTTCTTTCCGATACCCGCTGGTCCAGCACCATCCCGATCAACAGCGCCAGCGGATCGTTGGTCAGCAGCTCGTCCGCTTCGGCGATCTGGCTCAGATGCAGTCCGACGACATCACCGTAGCCGACCGCGGCGCGGCGGCCACCGGAGCCAGGTGAGTAGCGAGAAGGCGGGCGTCTCAGCCGCGGCCTTTCCTGCTCCTGGATCCGTTGGCCCGTGCGCGGCGGCGGGCGACGTCCCGCCGAGACGGCATACGTCCGCCCACCGACGGCCTCGGGCGCGCCGGAGCATCCTCGGGCCGCGAGGCCGGCTCGGCCGCCTGCCGGCCGGGCTGGGCGACCGCGTCCGGCCGATGCCTGGCAATGGTCGCCAGGCCGACCAGCGCCGCGGACCGCCCGGGCGAAACGTCACGCAGCATTCCCACCAGCGCCGCGCCTCCGCCCGGCCACCCCGCGGCCTCCTCGTCGAAGGCCGCGAGCATCGCGCGCTCCAGCGGGTCGTCCCCCGCGCCGACCCGCCCGTCGGCCTCGGACGGCCCGTCGGGGCCGGACGGCATCTCGTCGGCCAACAGTGTCGACCAGAACGCGGTCAGCTGGAGGCTGACAAGCCGATCACTCAGCAGGACCGCGCGGGCACGAGGCGGTGGCTCCACCTCACCCTGGCCTCCCCTCGACCGCCACGCCGCCAGCGCATAGGCGCCGATCGTGGGGTCCGCGACGGCCTCCCGCAACGCCGCCAGCAGATGCTCCTCGGCGCCGGGGCCGGGCAGCGGCGACGGGAGCGCGTCGTCCGGCGCCGCCTGGTAAGGCATGCCGGGGGCGAGCCGCTGCCGCGCCCACCTGTTGGTGTCGACCCCCAGCAGCTCGAAGACGGTCTGGTGCTGCCCGGGGCTCGCCGCGCACGCCGCGAACAGGTCAAGCCAGCGACGCTCAAGATCCCCCGCACCGGCCCACAGCAGCAGGCCGGCCACCCGTGCCCAGGCCGGCCAGGTCCCGAGCCATCGGGCCATCACCGCCGGCTCGGCGGCGGCTACCTCGCTCAACGTCGGAACGTCCCAGCCGGCCTGGCTCGCGAGACTGCCCATCACCCGCTCGCCGAGCCTGGACAGCATGATCGTGTCCCCGGCCCGGCAGACGAGGCCCAGCCCCGCCATCCGGTCGGCGACAAGCGCCGTCAGCCGCGCCTGCCGTGCGAGCTCGACGCGCTCGTCGGCGTCGAGCGGCTCGTCCAGGCCGATCAGGCGGTCCAGCTCGTCGTCCTCCGGCAGCGCGTACGCGCCCGGGGCAAGCGGGTCCAACGCCCGCATGCTCATGGCCGGTGACGCGCCCGGGTCCTCCGGGCCCGCGGGCGGTACCGGAAGGACCGGCTCCCGCGCACGCCGGATGACCCAGTCCAGGCCGATAGCCGCCAGACGTGCGACGGAGGCCGTCCCCTGCTGGCCGAACAGCTCGAGCAGGACCGGGACGTCGCCGTCGACGACCCGCTCGTCGCCCTCGTCCGAGGCGAACTCGTCGGGTTCAAGGAACGGACCGTCGTCCTCGTCCGACGCGAGGAACGGGTCGTCGTCCTCGCCCAGACCAGGCGTGTCCGGCTTACGCTCGCCCCGCTCGCCCCGCTCGGCGCCTTCGGCCGGCTGGCGGACGCCCTGGTCGCCGGCCTGCCTGTGACCGTCCCCGGTCAGGTCGGCGGCCATCGTGCGCACGGCCGCGTAGCTCGTCACCGCGAGGTTCAACAGGTCGTCGGCGTCGCCCTCCCGCCATATGGACCACGCCTCGCCCGCGGCCACCCGGCCGTCCTGGACGCGAAGCATCGAGACGGTCCAGGCGAACCGCGCGACGCGCTCCATCACCGACTCCGGCAGACCCAACTGGGCAGCCGTGTCCCCGAGGTGCCGGCCAAGCTCCGCCTCGCCGGCTCCGCCCCGCCTGTCCACCCAGCGGGCGAGGCCCGCCGCGGCCGAGAGCAGGGGAGCCGAGCGGACGAGCGCCGCGGTATCCGCTGTATCCGCGGTGTCGCCACCGTTGACGCCTGGAACAGGCACGCGTGGCGCCAGCGGCGCCAGGTCGAGGACCGGCGGCAGGCACCCGCCGTAGTCTTCCCGACGGTCGCTCAGCTCCGCCACGATCGGGCCGACCAGGATGTCCTCCGACGGCGCAAGATCGCGGAACTCCTCCCGCAGGGCCTTGCTAAGCCCCGCCGCCGTGACACCATCGATCACGCGGTCCACCCAGGCCTCGATCCGCGCCAACGCGGACTCGTCTGTGCCGTCCTCCTGATAGAGGTACGGCAGGTAGAAGGCTCTGACGCCAAGCTCCACGCCGGACCGCACGGTTTCGGAGAGCTGGCCGACGACTGCCGCGCGCGCGTGCCGCGTGGACGCCGCCCTCGTCGGCTCGGTCTCGTCGGGAGCGGTCGTCGCGGCGAGAAAGGCGGCCTTCCGGTCCGCCAGGGGACGCCCGCGGTAACGCGCGAGCCAGACGCGTACGGCGGACTCGTCGGTGACCTCAACGCCTTCGTCACGCATGAGCCGGGCGTAGAAACGCTCCCAGGTCGTCCGTTCCGGCGCGAAGAGCGCCTCTTCGTAGTCCGCGGTGGCCTCGTCGACAGCCGCGTGGAGCTTCGCCAGTTTCTTCGCGCTCAGCAGGCGAGCCGCGTGCTGCTCGTCCGCCAGAGCCTTCAGCACGCGAGCGCAGACTGCCAGGTCGTCCCGGGCCGGCGCCGCGAGCGTCGCGAGGCTCCCGGTCAGGATCTCCCTGGCCAGCGCCGCGGTGATCTCCGGCAGCCCGGCCCGCACCCGCGAGTCCCTGTGCAGCAGGACGACCGCGACCGTCGTGACGGCCGGCCCGGCCGGCAGGGCCTGGCCCCGGACCTCGGCCGAGCGAAGGAAACGGTCGACACCGACGCCGAGCACCTCGTCAAGCCCTGTCACCTCGTCATGTCCGGTCATAGCCCAGAGGTTTACCAGAGTTGGGTGAATCAGCCGCCGAGCGGTCGCAGCGGCCAGGCAACGAGAAGACACGGGGTGCCGGGTGCTCCGGTGGCCACCCCTCCGCCAGCGGCGCGGCCTGTCCGAGGGCCCCGCCTCGGCGAACGGTGCCGCGCCGTCCACATCCGCTCGGCCGTCCGCGCTCCGCCGCGAGCCGGGCCGAGGCGGTACGCGGTCAGGCAGGGCGGACCGCCCCGTTCCGCTCGTCCTTTCCGAAACCCGCTGGTCGATTTTCGCCCGCGGCGCCACCCACCCAGTGGGTCACGGACCGAGAAGTGCCAGCGGGACCACGGCGACGTCATCACGTCGGCGGTAGGCATGTTCACCCGCATAGATCACGAGGGCGTCGATCAGGTCTTCTCCGATGCGGTCTCGTAGCCAGTTCAGGTGCCTGACGTCGGAGTCCTCGACCCGGTCCGCCAGTTTCACCTCAACCGCCAGCACGCGGCCGTCCGAGTGCTCGACTATCAGGTCGACCTCGTGGTCGTTGTTCTGGGTGCGCAGGTGACCTACCCGGGCCTCGGCGGCCTCGGCGTAGGTATGCAGGCTGAGCGCGGCGAGATGCTCGAACAGAGCCCCCAGAATCGTGCCTGCCGACAGGACGGTGCTGCCCTGCTCGGCCCGCAGCAGCGCGGAGTCGTCAAGTCCGAGCAGCCGCGCGGCCAGCGCCGGGTCCGCCAGATGGTGCTTGGGGGACCGACCGAGCCGCTCAAGATGGTTTCGGGTAGGAATCCACGGCGGTACCGCGTCGAGCAACCACAGCGACGACAGGGCGTCACGATAGGCGAGAGTGGTCTCCTTGGCCGGCTTGTTACCCAGGCCGGGAGTCGCCGCATCCAGGATTTTCGAGTAGGCCGTCGTCGTCGACGTGGCTGCGGCATAGGCGGCGAGCCAGGCGCGCAGCACCGTCGGCCGCCGGATCGGGTAGCCCTGCTCGGGGAACTCCCGTTGAACGACGTTGTCCAGGTACGCATCCAGCTCGGCTCGACGCGCCCGCGGTGGCAGGCCGCGGAGGGCGGGAAAGCCTGATGCGGTGATCTCCTCGACGTAGTCCGTCAGCCGAAGCGAGGTGGCACCACCGATATCGCTGTTCCCGTGGAGAAGCGCGGCGAGGCTCACCGTCGGCGTGTCGACGTCTCGCTCGGCCATGCTCAGCGGGCGCATCCGCAACGGCACGATCCGCCCCGCGCCCGAGTGGACCACTGCCCCCCGCGGTGCGGAACTGCCCGCGATGATGAAGTGACCGGCCGGCGAGCCGGCGTCGACCGCGCGCCGCACGTGGTCCCACACCTCGGGAAGGCGCTGCCACTCGTCGACCAGGACCGGCCCCGGCAGCCGGGTCAGGACGGTCGGATCGGCGGCCATGATCTCACGCTGGCCGGGAAGGCTGAGATCGATGATCGACTCTGCGCGCCGCATCGCGGTCGCGGTCTTGCCCACCGCCTTCGGCCCGTGGATCGACAGAGCGCGAAGATGCGGCTGAAGTGCGTCCAGTGTGTCGTCGAGGACACGACGCCGATAGTCGACCACATCTCTACTCTACCATCAGCAGATACTCTACTCTTCCGATAGCAGGCTCACGGATCTGCCGATCCGACCTCGCAGGCAGCCCGCGACGGAGGGCAGCAGGGGGTACAAACGCGGTGCCGCGGACCAAAGCCTGGCGCTACTTGTCAGATGGGTGCGGACCGTCCCGTCCCACTCCACCTTTCCGAGACTGGCTGGTCCAGCACCATCCCGTTCCTGGGTCACCGAAGTTCAACCGGGCAGGACTGCCGCTGCCCCGGCCGAAGTCCCGGTACGCCTGCCGGGCGAGAACCGCGTGCTCCTCGGTCACCGCGACCACGTCTATACCTGCCACTCGCACCAGTTCATCGAACCGACGGCTCGCGACCGGGTCGCGCGCCGTCGACCACCACCGCGGCCGCTATCTGACGACCCAGGGCAACGATGCGGGCCACTCGCCGCTCACCTTCGTCGCGGTCGGCGCGCATCCGCTCCGGGCGTTCCCGGACAGCGACGAGCACGGCCGTCGTGACGGCGCTCAGCTGAGACTCCAGCGCTCGGGATGCAACCGGCGATGTCGAGAACCCGCGGCTGGCTCCGTCCCTGCGGTGAACGCGACCAAAATGGGCCGCACCAGCACCGAGGAGAAACACGATGGCTAAGTACTTGCTGCTCAAGCACTACCGCGGCGCTCCGGCTTCGGTCAACGACGTGCCCATGGACCAGTGGACGCCGGAGGAGATCTCGGCGCACGTGCAGTACATGAACGACTTCGCGGCCCGGCTCGAGGGGACCGGCGAGTTCGTCGACAGTCAGGCGCTTGCCCCCGAGGGGACGTTCGTCCGGTACGACGGTGAGGGGCGCCCGCCGGTCACCGACGGCCCATTCGCCGAGACCAAGGACCTCATCGCCGGCTGGATGGTGATCGACGTCGACAGCTACGAGCGCGCCATCGAGCTGGCCGGGAACCTGTCGGCCGCCCCTGGGGCGGGCGGGAAGCCGATCCACGAGTGGCTCGAGGTGCGCCCGTTCCTGGCCTCGCCGCCCACCATCACGGAGTGACCTCTCAGCTAAACGAGGCCCTGCTCCGGAGCATCACGCCGAGCGTGCTCGGGATCCTCGTCCGCCGCGGAGCCGACTTCGCGGCGGCCGAGGACGCCATGCAGGACGCGCTGGTCGAGGCGGTCCGCGTCTGGCCGGCCGACCCGCCGCGGGACCCGAAGGGCTGGCTGGTCACCGTGGCCTGGCGCCGGTTCCTCGACGCGACCCGGGCGGACGCCGCCCGCCGCCGGCGTGAGGACCTCGTCAGCGAGGAGCCGGCGCCCGGGCCCGCAGTGGACGACACGCTCCAGCTCTACTTCCTGTGCGCCCACCCGTCGCTGACGCCGCCGTCCGCGGTCGCGCTCACGCTGCGCGCCGTCGGCGGGCTGACCACCCGCCAGATCGCCCAGGCCTACCTGGTGCCCGAGGCGACCATGGCGCAGCGCATCAGCCGTGCCAAGCGCACCATCTCCGGCGTGCGGTTCGACCAGCCCGGCGACGTCGCCACCGTGCTGCGCGTCCTCTACTTGGTCTTCAACGAGGGCTACTCCGGCGACGTCGACCTCGCCGCCGAGTCCATCCGGCTCACCCGGCAGCTCGCGGCCGCGGTCGACCACCCCGAAGTGGCGGGGCTGCTCGCCCTCATGCTGCTCCACCACGCCCGGCGCGCCACCCGGACCGCGCCCGACGGCAGCCTGGTGCCGCTCGCCGAGCAGGACCGCGGCCGGTGGGACACTGAGTCGATCGCCGAGGGCGTCGAAATCCTGCAGGCGGCCCTCGCCCGCGACCGGCTGGGCGAGTTCCAGGCCCAGGCCGCCATCGCGGCACTCCACGCTGACGCGCCCACCGCCGAGGAGACTGACTGGGTGCAGATCGTCGAGTGGTACGACGAGCTCGCGCGCCTGACCGACAGCCCGGTCGTCCGGCTCAACCGGGCAGTGGCTGTCGGCGAGGCCGACGGCCCGCGCGCCGGGCTGGCGGCGCTCGCGGCGCTGGACGACTCGCTGCCCCGCCACGCCGCGGTGGCGGCGTACCTCCACGAGCGCGACGGCGACCTGGCGACGGCGGCACGGCTGTACGCCGAGGCGGCCCACAAGGCACCCAACCTCGCCGAGCGCGATTACCTGACGCGCCAGGCCTCCCGGCTCAACGCCCGCCGGTGCCGCTGACGGTCGCGCTCGGATTTATGTCACGCATTGCATCCTGAGCGGCAGCAAGCGTCCCCACCGCCGCCTGCCGAGCATCCGCCCGAGCAGACCACCGGCGGACACCGGCGGACACCAGCGGACACCGGCGGACACCGGCGGACGCAGCTCTAAACGGGCGACAGGTTCAGCCGGGCGAAACCCTCCTGTCGTTGGTACGGAAAGTACGGGTAGGGAGCGGTGCGGGCACTGGCCTCGTCCAACCGTGCTATCTGTCCCGTGCTCAGCGACCAGCCGACCGCCCCGAGGTTTTGCCGGAGTTGTGTCTCGTCGCGCGCGCCGATAATGACGGAGGACACCGTGGGCCGCTGGAGCAGCCAGTTCAGCGCGATCTGCGGCACGGCCCGACCAGTCTCCGCGGCGATCTCGTCGAGTGCGTCGACCACGGCGAACAGATATTCGTCGTCCACAGGCGGGCCGTAGTCCGCGGTGGCGGGTAGCCGGCTGTGCGCGGGCAGGGACTGGGCGAAGGCACGGCGGTCCACCAGGCCCTGGGCACACAGCCGGCGTAGCGCTTCGGTGAGCACTTGTCGCTCATGCCGCCGATTGCGGCACGCAGCTCGCGGCGCCGACGGGGGCCCGGGCGAAGGGCCGCTAGGACGACGGGGTCCCAGGTATGGGCGAACAGATCGGTCGCCGCCCGGATGCGGCAATCCGCGATCAGTTCCTCGCAGTGGCGTCCATGCTCGCTCATCCGCGCCATCGTCGCAGGTTCGGTACGCACCGATTCCAGGCCCCAGGGTAGATCGTCAGCTCCAAAGCAGCGCTGTACATGTAGTAACGTAGAGCGTATGACAGCGGCGGCAGATGACGGACGGCTCCGGGTGGGTATGCGCGAGCTCTCCCAGCGGACCGCCCGCGTGCTCGCGCTGGTCCGCGCGGGTGAGACGGTCGAGGTGACCGACCGGGGCAGGACCGTCGCGAGGATCGTCCCGGCGGCGGACGACCGCTATGAGCAGCTTGTCGCCGCCGGTCTGATCCGCCAGGCCACCCGTCCGTTCAACCTCGCGCACCTGCCGGAGCCGGCGGCAAACCCGACCGGCCGCTCCACCGACTCATGGCTCGCCGACCTGCGCGGCGAAGGCTGATGCCGACTCGGATCTATCTCGACACATCCGCCCTGGCCAAGGTGTTCATCGCCGAGAAGGAGTCGGGTGACCTTCGTCAGTGGCTCGCCGAGCAGAAGGAGCCACTGCGTCTCGTCTCCTCGGTCCTGCTCGCCGTCGAACTGACCCGGCTGCTCAGCCTGGTGAACCCGGCCCTGCTCGGCCCGGCGGAGTCCTTCCTGTCGACCGATGTGGATCTTGTACAGATCGCTCCACCGCTGCTCGCCGACGCGGCCCGCGTTCCACCGCCCCGGCTGCGCACCCTCGACGCGATCCACCTGGCGACAGCACTCGAACTCAAGGACTCCCTGGACGTCGTCCTCAGCTACAACAAGCTCCTCACCGAAGCCGCTGACGCATCCGGTCTGCCGGCCGTGTCACCCGGCGCCGGCCGCTAGATCGTTCGAGCGGCGGCCGGCAGCGCGTTCGTTCTTCCCGCAACCCGCTGGTCCAGCACCATCCCGATCAGCAGCGCCAACGGGTCGTTGGTCAGCAGCTCGCCAGCCTCGTCGATCTGGCTCAGGTGCAGGCTCATGCCATCACCCGTAGCGCCGACTGAGAGCGCACGACGCAGCGCGGCCCACGAGAATCATGCCACCGAACACCGGGCCAGCCCCGTCGGCGACATCGGCCACCCCTCTGTTTCCAGGCCAACACTGTGGTCCGCTGTCCGGGGCTGCGAAGGGCGGCCATGACGGCGGGAGCAGAATTGACTCATGAGCCCAACCAGCCGTGGTCGCAAGATGGCTGGGCCCGCAGGACGCCAGCGAGTTCGACCCGGTCGATTTCGACGCCGAAGACGTGAACAAGGCGCTGTCCACCATCCGATAACACCTCGGTCGGCAGGTTGACGTATCCCCCGGCACCAGCAACGTCGCGGCGTCTCCGGCCCACGTGACGCACAGACGCCTGGACGACACCTCGTTGCCAGACCCATACCGCCGGTGGATTCTTGGTCACCTCACCACCTCACCACACCGCCTGGAATTCGGGGGAACTACATGCCACCGGACCCGACAGACGTCACTCATCCCGCCTTTCTCGCCAACTATCTTGCTAGCCTTCCCCGGCCGGAACACGTACATGGCGACCCGGCCCGCAGTATCCGCGAGGACGACTTCGACGGTCACCACGTCGTCATCACGACCACCTACGAGATCACCGTCGACGGCCGGCCATTGAACGTCCACATTGGGGTTTCCAAAGACGGCACGGCACACTGCCACGGCCTGCCCAACTATCAGATCCCCTCGGTCGTCGACCTGGTACGCCTGATCATCACCGCCTTCCCCGAGGAGTTCTCCCCCGGAGCCTCGGGCGACGACCACGGCCCGCACGGCGGTCCGGGCGAGCACCATCACCATGACGCCCACGGCGCCCACGGCGAACTCCCGGAAGGGGCATGACATGGCGGTCGTCCGGCGCGACATCCTTCTCGACCACGACGCGAGAAAGGCCTACATTCGCGGAATCAAGCTCCTCAAACACGAACCTACGACGCTGCGCACGAATCAGTTCGGCCTCCCCGGTCCGAGCCGACCGGTACGGACCTACGACCTGTTCGTCATCTGGCATGTCATCGCGATGAACACCCCCGTCCCCCCGGGAGGGTCACCGAGCAACCGCAACGCCGCGCACGCCGGCCCCGTCTTCCTGCCCTGGCACCGAGTCATGCTTGGCTGGCTGGAAGTGCACCTCCAGCGCGTTCTCGGCGACCCGAACTTCGGGCTGCCGTACTGGGACTGGGCGCGCGACGGGACACCCTCCGCTCCCGGCACGGCACCGAACCCCGCTGCTTCGGCGCTGTGGCGGAACACCCCGGACGGTTTCGGGGGCCAGGGCACCCCGATCCCCGGCGGTGCGTTCTTCTTCGACCCCGCCGACCCGACCAGCTTCCGGGTACGGATCTCCACCAGCAGCAGCGGCGCGCTCCAGCAGGTTATCGAACGCGGCGTGCGGCGGAGATTCGGCAGCGCCACGTTCGGATCGTCGATCCTGCCGAGCAACGCCGACCTCACCGCAGCCTTCGACACCGTCGCCGATCCGACACTCGCGAGCTACGACGAGGCTCCCTTCAACGTGAGTTCGCGGGGGTTCCGCAACCGTCTCGAAGGCTTCATCGGCACCGGACTGCACAACCAGGTCCACCGCTGGGTCGGCGGGGGCAGGGACATGTCGTTGGCGTCGTCCCCCAACGACCCGGTCTTCTTCGTGCACCACTGCAACGTCGACCGCGTCTGGGAGGGTTGGATGCGGCGTCACGGCCGCGTGTACCAGCCGGACATGACCGCCCCGGCAAGCCTCCTCGGCCATCGGATCGACGACCCGCTGGTCTCCCCGTTCGCCCCGTCGAGCACGTCGAGCACGCCGGCGACCCCCCGCAGCGTGCTCGACATGACCGGCACCTACACCTACGACGTCCTGCCCTGAAACATCGCCTGTTGACCGACGAGCAGGTCCCGGGGATTCACCGAGGACGGCTTCGGTCCATTTGCATCCGGCTGCATCCGGCTGCCCGCGGCCTTTCCGCGGGCAGCCGCGGACGAGGGCTGGGCCTACCCGACTGACGGCGGCTGTCCGGATGCCGCGCTCACCGCGGACACGGGAGCCGCGGCCGGCCTGGTCGCGATGACGACGGTGGCGTTCAGGTCGGCGGAACCGGCGACCGTGGGGATCAGGCCGGCCTGGGCGGTGGCTTCGACGATCGACGCTGCCTGCCGCTCGCCGGTCTCGACCAGCAGGTGACCGCCCGGGGCCAGCCACCGCGGCGCCTCGGCGGCCACCCGCCGCAGAACATCGAGCCCGTCCGCCCCGCCGTCGAGCGCCACCCGCGGCTCGTGCTCGCGAGCCTCCAGCGGCATCAGCTCAATCGCGTCGGTGGGTACATAGGGGGCGTTCGCGGCCAGCAGGTCCACGTGGCCCCGTAGGACGGCTGGCAGCGGCTCGTAAAGATCACCCTCGTAGACCCGGCCACCGGCGGAGGCGAGGTTGCGGCGGGCGCACCGCACCGCGGCCGGTTCGACGTCGGCGGCGTGCACCTCGATCCCGGGCAGGGCCGCCACCAGCGCGACCCCCACCGCCCCCGAGCCACAACACAGATCGACGACGGTGACCGGCCGGGACCGGTCGGCGACCCGTTCGACCGCCTGATCGACGAGGAACTCCGTGCGGCGGCGGGGCACGAAGCCCCCGGGGTCCACGGCTATCCGCAGGCCGTGGAACTCCGCCCAGCCGAGCACGTGTTCCAAGGGCAGGCCGGCGACGCGCCGCTGCACCATCGCGGCGAGTTCGCCCGGGGTCCGGGCCGCATCGACGAGCAGCCGCGCCTCGTCCTCGGCGAAGACGCAGCCGGCGGCCCGCAGCCTCGTGACGACGACGGACCACGGCAGGGGCGAAGATGGTGAGGAAGACGGGCGAGAAGAGGGGAGAAAGGAAGAAGAAGGGCCGGATGTCGACACGGGAAGCCTTTCGGGATGCCGAAGGGCACCCTCCCGATCGCCTACTTCGAGCGAACCGCGCGACCGCGGGAGGAGAGCACCCACCCTGACACAGCGGAAATGGGTCTCACCTCCTCAAGACGATCGCCTGTGGCAACGGCCATCCTACCCGAGCTATCTGATCCGGCTCGCCGCGGGCCGTCACCCCGGCGAACGGAAGATCCGCTCATCGCTCACCACCCTCCCGGCGGGCCTCACCTCGATCGTCCGTGCACTCACGTTCATGCGCTCCATGCCCTCTCCACGCAATGCCACTTAGGATTCGGAATGAAATAACTTGTTCACTTCGGGGCCCTCGCGAGCCCGTGACCCGCGAAGACGCATATTGGCCTGCATTACTTACTTCATTACGAATTCTTAGCCTAAGTTGATCAAGCTGCTGCCTGGGGTTTTATGGGGTTGGCGAGCCTGATCGTGGGTGGGGCGGGGTGGCGGGTGCCGCGCTGGTCGGGTTTCTTGACGGGGAAGCGGCTCGGGGCGGCGCGTCGGACGACGTGGGGGTAGGTGCGTTCGCGGTGTTCGTTGAGTTTCGTGGGCCGGATGATCTCGGTGATGATCTGGTCGAGGGCGGCGCGCCGCTGGTCAGGGAGAAAAGGCCGGCGGGTCGGTGACCTGCCGGCGGATGACTCTCACGGTGCGTTTGAACTTCACCCGGTCGGGGTCGATCCCGGCGGCGGTCGCGGCTGTGCAGATCAGGGCGGCGATCGCGTGGTGGGTGAGCAGGTAGCCCCAGATCTCCTGGTAGACGCCGTCGGGTGACTTCGAGCGCAGGACCTTGCCGGGGCCACGCAGGTAGGTCTTGACCTGCCGGTTCGCGGTTTCATGTTCCCATCTGTGATGATACGCCCCGGCCAGGGCGGTCGCGGTGGCCTCCCGCGGGTCGAGGATGGTGGTGATCAGGGCGATCAGTTCGCCCGTGCCGTCGCCGTCACGGTCGGGGACGTCGTACTCGACGACCCGGACCAGTCGGGCCTTCCCCGGGTCGAGGGGCTCACCTGTCCGGGCGGCCTCGACGAGCGCGTCCCGCCTCTTCCCGGTGATCTTCGGGCTGACCAGGACCGACAGGTAGGAACCATCACCCAGCGCGCGCAGCGGGGGCAGGCGCAGGTTCGCCTTGACCCGCCACAGCAGCGCGGCGCCGGTGTCCGCGGCCGTGCACCAGTCCGCCCAGTTGAAGAAGTTGCGGTCCGCGAGCGGCAGCCAGTCGGCTTCCAGTTTCCGGTAGAGCGCCCGGGCCAGGGTCTGCTCCCCGGACGCCTTACCCGCGCCGGCCGGGCCGAGCGCGGCGAGCACCGGCGCGCGCGACCCGCTCTCGGTCACGGTCACCGCCCTCACCTTCGGGAACGCCGCCGGCGCGTCCGGGCCGGGCGAGCCGGGCAGGCCGAAGGCGGCGACGTTCTCCTTCGACGCCGCCACGTCGAACTCCAGCCCGTCGATGCTCATCAGCCGCCAGGTCCGCAGGAACGCCCCGATCGTGTCCAGGTCCGCGAGCGTCCCCGCGAGGCGGGCCGCGACCTGCTCATAGTCCTCGTCCGCGAACAGCGCCAAGGCCATCACGAACAGCACCGCTACCCGCGGCGGGATCTTCCCACCCGCCCGGCGCGCCCTTCCCCGTCACCTCGATCGCCTCATCGACCGCGTCCCGCGACACGAACGACGTCAGCACACCCAGCGAGATCCAGTCCGACAGCCGGCCGCCCGCCACCGGGCCATCATCCGCCACAGCCCGCGATCATGCCGTCAACCAGGCAGAACACCCAGCACCGACACACCGGGACAACAGAGATCAACTTAGGCTAAGTGGCATTGCCTCTCCACGCCCTGCGGTCACCGCTGGCTGGTCGGTCGCGGCTGACCGGTAGCGTTGACTGGTCAGGCTTTCCGGGAGAGAGCGGCAATACAAATGCGTACGTTCTACGAGATCGAGCAGCAGGAGGAGTTCAAGGCCGGGCAGGAGCTGCTGGTCCACCGGTGCGAGACATGGGCGCGGGCGCGAGGATTGCCAGCGAATCCGCTGGTCCTGGAGGCCGCGCTGGATTCGCGGCAGCTGAGCACCGACGGGCGGCTGGCATTGTGGACACCTGCTCATGTGCGTCGGTTCCTCCTAGAATGGATCCCCCGGTATGTGGCGGCTGATCCCGAGGAGCTGGCGGACGCCCCGCCGTCCCTGCGGACGCTGCTCAGGTTCATGGCGGAGTCCGGGCTCCGGGACCCGCGGGGCGCTTCGGTGGAGGAAAACGAGGCGGCGATCGTGCGGGCCGCGGCGGAGTTCCCGGCCGCACTGGCAGACCCGGATCGTCGGGGGATTCCGAAATTCTGGGATATGACGGTCCGCGACACCGTGGTAGAGATCATCCCGCCGGCCGTGCCCGAGCACTTCAAGCACGTTTTGGCGGGCTTGGCCGGCCCTGACGACGACCTGCTGGACCAGCTGATGAGCGGGCAGTTCGCCTACCCGGGTCCGGTACCCGAACGGACCATCGCCCAGCTCCCGGTCAGTCTGCCGCCGGCGGAGGAACTCGCGGAGGCGGCCGGGCGCAGCCGGGTCGTGGGGCAGCTTCGCGCGTTCGTCGCCTGGGTCGGCACGGATGGTCGGCCGGTGACAGCCGCCGGAAATCTCAGGCCGGCCGACGCGCGTGAGCTTGTCGACCTTCTCGATACCGGCGAGCAGGGCCTGCGGGTACGCAGCACCGCCGAGCTGCCCCACCTCAACCTGATCTTTACCTGGGCGAAGAAGGCCCGCCTGGTGCGGGTCAGCCGGACGAAGCTGGTGGCGGTGGCCAAGGCGCGGCCGCTACTCAAGGACGCCGAGGCACTGTGGCAGCGGGCATTCGAGACGTTCTTCGAGCTGCGGGACGCGGTGTGTCTGCCGATCTGGACGGGCAGTGGCACCTCCCTGCTGTACGACGTATACGCCGAGGCGGTCCCGGACATGCTCAACACGATCTACAGCCTGCCGGATCCGATGCCGATGGCGTGCCTGGAGGAGGCGGTGTGGCAGTCGTGCCGGCAGCAGTTCCGCGTCGACGCCGGAAGCCCCCTGCAGCAGGGCGGTTGGCGAACACACCTCGGGAGAGACATCAAACGTGTGTTCGATGTGCTGGCCGCGCTGGGCGCCGTGGAGAGGACGCGCGGGCTCGCGGACGAGAAGTTCATCGCCACTCTCGCGGACGACGTCGAAACGCCATTCGCGGTGGAGCGGTCGATTTCCGGCCCGGCGGCGGCCCGCCTGCGCGCGGAGCTCGCCCAGCCCACCGAGTTGGTGGCGCTGACCGCGCTGGGCACCCGGGCCATGCGTGGGCGGCTGCTCGCCGAGGGACGGGAGGCCGGCCTCGTCGGCGACCTGGCAACCGCACAGCCCGCCGAACTGCTGGGTGTGATCGCTGAGCACTACACCCGGGAGACGGGTAACGCGGAGATCACCAACTGGCTGGCCGGGCACGGCGGTGACGTCGAGCCGCTGCTGGACGCGGTGCGGGTCTGCCCGTTCCGGACCAGGGCTGCGGCGATGCTGAACGTGCTCACCTCGGCGGTGCCGGCCGGGGCGGAACTCCTGGGCGGGCTGCGCGACGACCCGGTACTGGCCCCGCTCGCGGTGACGGCCCTGCTCGACCGGGGCGCCCTGCAGCCGGAGGACCTCACCGATCGGGAGCAGGCACTGGTCATGACCGAAGGGTTCCTGCAACTGCTGGAGATGGGCGGGCCTGAGGTCGTCCGCGAACAGATCAGGGAGATGGCCGGCGACCTGGCCGGCATGGACTTCGCGGAGCTGCTCGCCATAATGCGCGGCTGCGGACATCCCGGTGCGCCGACGTTGCGGGACTTCCAGGCCCTCGTGGTAGATCCGGGGTAGCCGGAGGTCGCGAGAGCGAAGGTGAACGGGTCAGTCGGGCTGTGACGGACCGGGCAGGACGATGCGGAACGCCGCCCCGCCGCCCGGGGTCGGGCGGTATTCGACCCGCCCGACCCCGGGCGGCGGCGACGGAGACGTACATCGCGGTCCACAGCAGCCGGTTGACCGGGTGACCGACGAAGTCCTCACCGGTCTCCGTCTGGACCAGGTGGGGAGACCATCGGGCCGGGGGCCACGCCAACCCGCAGGCGGGAGTCACCAGCAGCTACGAGTGGACCGGCTCAGGACGCCCGGGCGTGCTTACGAGCGGTAGCGGCATGTCGCAGGTCGCCACGCCCGCAGTATCCGTACTCGACCCGTCGCCGCCACACGGTCAGCCGGCAGTGGTCCGCCTCAATCGTCCAGGTACGGCGTTCGACCCGATCCTCGATCTGCACGGGCCGCGAGGTCACCGGCTCATTCGCGCGCAGATGAGCCCAGTTGTGCGCCGCCTCCCATTCCGGGAAGGTGGCTACCAGTTCGCCATCGCCGTCGTAAACCTGGAATTGGCGAGTCTTCATTGTCGCGCCTTTCGGTGATTATCCGATAATGATGAGCGTGGATCTGCCCGCCGGAGCCGCCGCGGAAGAAATCCCCCCGCGCACAGCCGCACGACGGGGACAGCGCGGCGGACAACGGCGAGATGGCCGGCTCCGGGCGAGGATCGTCATCCACTCACCCGGAACCGGCGGCTGGCGGTTGACGCCTGACGGTTGACGCCTGACGGCGTCGACACATGCGGGACCGGCGACGCGGCCGCCGGGCATGGAGGCACCACAGGTGCGGGGCACCGTGTCTCGGCGCGGTCTCCCTACCGACATCCCGGACCCTGCGCGATGACCATCGACGTCTCCCCGCAACCAGCTCTACCCCAAACTCTCACTTTGAGGTGCATCATCGCTACTAAAGGTAATCATGACCCCTGCACGCCTCTTCTGCAAGAGCTTCTGTAAGAGTTTCGCTACCCAGCGATGCGCGTCCTGGGTGAGGAGTGGCGAACAAGTGGCAGGATGCATCCATCACCCCGAAGAGCCCGAAGGACG
The DNA here is from genome assembly GCF_978021225.1 of Frankia sp. CeTa3Moorea. Lineage (NCBI taxonomy): Bacteria > Bacillati > Actinomycetota > Actinomycetes > Frankiales > Frankiaceae > Frankia > Frankia sp. CeTa3Moorea. The sequence goes on from NZ_CDXDOR010000034.1 coordinate 27,423, forward strand.
AGCGATGGCCACGAGCGGCGGTCCGACCGTGCGGCGAAGGCGCCTGGGCGCCGAGTTACGACGACTCCGCGAGGGGGCGGGCATCTCCGTCGACGAGGTCTGCCAGCTGCTGCGCTGTTCGGTTTCCAAGGTCAGTCGGATGGAGAACGGCCGCGTGCCGGTCCGCACCCGGGACGTGTCCGACCTGCTGGGTCTCTACGGCGTGACCGACGACGAACGCCGGGACGCGTTGCTGGCCCTGGCCCGCGAGTCCCGGCGCCACGGCTGGTGGCATACCTACCACGACGTGGTCCCCGCCTGGTTCGAGATCTATATCGGCCTGGAGGGCGACGCCGCCTCGATCTCGGTCTACGAATCGCAGCTCGTCCATGGGCTACTGCAGACCAGCGACTACGCCCGGCACGTCATCCGAGCCGACGATCCGGAGGTGAGCGAGGACGAGGCCGAACGCAAGATCGCGCTCAGGCTGGACCGGCAGCGCCGGCTCACCGCCGCCGATCATCCTCGCCTCTGGGTGATTCTGGACGAGGCGGTCCTACGCCGGACAATCGGCGGCAGAGCCATCATGCGAAGCCAACTCGAGTTCCTCGCCAAACAGTCCGAACTGCCGAACGTGACAATCCAGGTGCTTCCCTTCTCCGTGGGCGCGCATGCCAGCCTGGGAAGCACATTCTCGATACTCGGATTCCCCGAGTCGGGAGACAACGAAGTGGTCTATATAGAGGAAGCGGCCGGAAGCCTCTATATTGAGCGCCCCTCCGAAGTCAGGCGCTATAGAGTGAAGCTGGATCATCTTCTGGCGGCAGCCCTGCGGCCGGAGGAGTCCATCCAGATGATACTCTCGGTCGCAGAGGAAATGAAATGACCAGATATATGAAGCCGATCATCGACAATGTCATCGGGGCGGCTTGGCGCAAGAGCAGCTACAGCAACGGCGCGGGCGGTATGTGTGTGGAGGTCGCGGCGCTCGGCGGGGGCGTCGCCGTCCGCGACTCGAAGAACCCGACCGGGCCGGTGCTCGCCTTCTCGGCGGCCGAGTGGGACGCGTTCCTGGCCGGCGCGCGGGACGGCGAGTTCGACCGGAGCCGGATCATCCCGGGCTGAACCACCGTCCGGCCCTGATCCGGGGGAATGGGGGCGGGATGTCCCGCCCCCACCGAAAAATCCCATCGGAAAAGAACGAGACCGCCGCTGGTCGGCCTCGGCCCGGTCCCGGTCGCTCCGGTACGTCGCGACCGGGACCGGGCCCGCCGCTTTCGACTCTCCTCCACGGTTCGATGCCTATCGCTCCGGTGGCCGTAACCCCGCCGATCACGCCGGTGACCGGATGATCCTCGGTCAACCCCTACCCGGGCCGGGATGCCCGGGCCAGGATGCACCGCCCTGGTGTTTCAGACTGGGACCAGGACCGGCGCCGGGCCGGACCCGCCAGGCGGAGACGATTCGATCAACGGCATCGTTCCACCGGCCGAGGGGCCGAGATGCCTGTTCAGGAAGCCTCGCCACGAGCCGGTTGGCTCTTGCGCAATGCCTCCCGGTCGCGCACTCTTATAGATGTTCGGTCGGGCTTCGTTGTCCGGGCGTTCGTCCCGTCACGGTCGTTACATGACTGTAACGTGATGTGGATACGGCAGTGCGTCACTCGCCGCGAGGCGATCGGGTGACAAGGCACCTGCGGTCTCCCGTCACAGCCCGGCGGGTCGGCGTCTGGTCACCTCCACCCGACCGGGACGGGCCACGCGGGCGTCGAGCGCCCGCCCAACGCGGAGGAGGGCAGTCGCTGTGACCATATGTGGCAATACGGCTACCCGCGTGCGGCGCCATAACGCACCTGCCCGGGTCCTCGGTCAGCCGGGGCGGGCGGAGCGCGGAGCCGCCATCCCCTCGCCCTCCTAGCGAGGCGGCGCAGCGCAGCGTCCGCCCGCTCTCCAGGTCCATCCGCTCATCTCCGATCTCGGATCGACCTCACGTCGAAAGGATCGGCCGAGGCATCGTCGCCTCGTTCCCCGCCTTCCGGTTCGGTGTGCCGTCCGAGGTCACCCGCGAGTTGCAGTGCCCTGTTTCCCTGCCACTGGGAGGTGATTGCCGTGGCCACCGCCACGACCAACCTACTCAACACTCCGATTGAAGATCAGCGCGTCGAGCGTGTCCGCCGCGCGGCGCTGTCGGCCTACGTGGACGGAAAGATCTCCTTCGCGCAGGCGAACCTGCGGGTGCGCAAGGCCCTCCAGCGGTTCGGGGTCTGACGAGCCAGTCGGGTCGTCGAGATGCGGCTGGCGGCGTCTCGACGACCCGACCGGAGGAAACCTCGACCGGAGGAGATCCTGATCGCCCGGTCCGTGCCTGCTCTGCTCCGGGTCGGGCAGCAAACCTGGGCGGTGGGGAGGCGCGAGGGGATGCGCGATGCGGGGAACGTGCAAGGCGGGCAAGCGGGAGACGGCCGGGCGCCCGGGCGATCGGGGGGTGAACCCGAGCGGCCGGCCACGACGACTATCTCACCGAAAGCACACGGCGCATCACTATAAGTTCTTCGACATGCCGCTACGGTAAACAACCGTGCCAGTACGAGCGCTAGAAGCCGCTTCGTCCCGGGCCCTCGCCGACTGCCCCGGCTCCGCATCCGACGGCCCGACCACCTCCGGCCGGCCGTCCAGGGGGACGACGCCGTCCTCCAATCGGCGGTCGTCGGGGGTGGGCCGCAGCACGCTCTCAAGTTCGCCCACGGACCGGTCTGCCGCCATCCGATCGCGGCCGAGAGCGGCGATTCCGGCCGCGACCAGCACCATCGCGACGATGAACGCCACGCGGCGGACGCCGTCGGGCGCCGGCTCGTTGAACAGCGTCAGGCCCAGGGTCACCGGCAGGAAGGCGGAGACCCCGCTGGTCACCGGGAAGGCGATGACGGCGGCGCGCCCCTGCAGGCCACGCTGCTGAAGACCGAGCGCCAGCACGGAGAACAGCACGAGGACGTAGGGCGTCGGGGTGGTGAGCAGGTCCACCAGCGTGGACTGCCCCTCACGTCGTTCGTTCACCGCCAGGCCGATCTGGCGGGTCGCCAGCGTGGCGATGGCGTAGCTGACCCCGGCCGCGGCCCCGAATCCGAACGCGGCGCCCGCGACCATGTCCCGCACCACGGCCAGGTTGGCGAGGGACGCGCAGAGCAGCGCGAAGATCAGACCGAGGACGAGGAAGGCCAGCAGGACATCGGTGCTGGCCGAGCTGCCGACCTCCGCTCGGTGCGTGAAGGCGAAGGCGAGCAGGCCGATACCGCCGACCATCGCGACCACGCCCAGCCAGCCGGTCAGGCTGATGTTCTCGCCGAGCACCCGCTGCGCCAGCAGGGTGAAGACAATCATGTCGAGGGCCATCACCGGGGCGACCATCGCCACCGGGGCCACGGACAGGGCATACACCTCCAGCAGGAACGAGCCCGCCTCCACGGCAAGGCCGATCAGCCACAGGGGGCGCAGCACCAGTCGGGCCAGCAGCGCAAGCCCCAGCCCCGAGCTCTCCTCCTCCCGGCGGGCAGCACGGGCCTGGACGAGCGGCGCGATCCCGTAGAGAGCCGCTGAGACGACCGCGGTCGGCAGACCGATCACCAGGGCTCTGCTCATGTCCCGTCCAACATCATGGCCCTCAGGATCCGTCCCGAACCGTGGGTTTGCCTCACCAGTCCGTGCCGAAACCGATCTGCGCCAGAGCCGCCCCGAATGCCTGCTCCCACGCGTGCGGGCCGATCGCCACCCGGTCCGACGGTGGCTTGACCCGGTCAAGGCACGCGAGCGCGGATCTGGTCAACGACACCGGGTCGGTGTTCGTCACCTCGGCACGACCTCGCTCGAGTTCCTTCTGAAGGTTATCCCGGCCATGCCCCGGCACCACGTCGATGAGCAGCAGGTCCCGTCCGATCACCCGAGCCTCGCTGCAGGTGTCCCCGGACGACGTGACGACCAGGTCGCTCGCCGCCATCAGCGCCGGGACGCGATCGGTAAAGCCGAACGGGATGACCTTGTGCTGCCGTTCCGACAGAGCCGTCAACCGCGCGGCCAACCGCTGGTTGCGGCCGGCCACCGCAAGCACGTAGATGCCCGCCGCGGCCATGGCCGCGGCACCCTCCACCAACGGTCCCAGCCCCCAGGAGCCGGACATCAGCAGCACGCAGGGAGCGTCCGCGGGGATACCGAGCGCGGCCCGCGCCTCCTCCTGAGTCGGCGGGTCGTAGAAGGGTTCCCGGACCGGGGTCGGGACCACCGAGATCAGCGCGTTCGGCGAGAACCGCCGCACGTACCGGGCGGCGGTCTGCGAGGTGACCAGGTAGAGGTCGGTGTTGTCGTGTACCCACAGCCGGTGCACGCAGCAGTCGGTGGAGAACACCGCCGTCACCAGGCCGGGGAACTCGGCCTTGACCCGGCTGGTCGCCGCGGCTCCGGTAGCGAAGATCGAGATCACGAGATCGGTCGGCTGAGCGGCCAGTTCCTCGCGCAATGCCGGGACGACGAACCGGCTCGACGTCCTCTCGATGGCCTGGGCGAGCCGGCCACCGGTTCTCATCTGGGAGAAGTGCACGGCGTCATACAGGCCCGGAACGGCGATCATGCCACGGAAGACCTTCTCCCCCCGGGAGCCGTTACGCCCACCGAGCATGCGCAGGCTGTCGGCGGTCCGGGTGGTGAACCCGCGCCGGGTGAGCGACGCGCCGCACGCCTGCGCCATCACGTCGTGGCCCATCCCGAGCGAGCCCGACAGCAGCAGCGCGGAGCCCCGCCGCGTCGGCGTCCCGGCGGGCCGGGCGTCGACGCCGTGCGTGCGCGGATCGGCGGGGAGTGCGGCGGCGACCGGTCCCCCCGCTGCGGCCGGCCCCGGCAGGACACGTTCCGTAACCCCCGGTTCGCCGACGGCTGGCGGGCTGCCGACCCCCACCTCAACATCATCTTTGGATGGTCCATTCACCGTGCTACCGCCGATCTGCGCCATGGTCACTCCGAGGAGGCCGCGGAGACGTCGAGGTCGCCGACAGGCGGGAGCACCTGAGCCGGAGGCCGTCGATTTGCCAGATACCACTCGATGTACTGCCGGACACCCTCCGAGAAGGGTGTGGTCGGTCGCCAGCCGAGCACCTCCGCGGCCCGCTGCGCGGAGATCTCCCGGCCGCGGAAGTCCCCGGGGCGCGCAGGCATGTGTTCGATGGCGGTGCCGGGGAAGTACTCCCGGACGGCCCGTGCCATCTCCAGCACACTGACCGACTCGCTGCCCTCGAGGGCGAGCGTGGTGTTGGCCGCGTCGGGGGTCAGAGCCAGCACGTGCGCCTCGGCCAGGTCCCGGACGAACACGTAGTTGCGGAACTGCAGGCCGTCGCCGGCCACCGTCAGCGACTCGCCGTTCAGAGCCTTGCGGACGAAGCGGGCCAGCACCAGCTCGTCACGCATTCCGGGGCCGTAGGGGATGCCGTAACGCAGGATGGTGAACGGCAGCCCGTAGGTCTGCTGATAACTGTGCAGCAGCAGTTCGGCGGCCAGTTTCGTCGAGGTGTAGACGTGCCCGGCGCGGCCCAGCGTGATCTCGGCGTCCTCCGTCAGCGGCGCCGAGCCGGCCCGGTCACCGACCGCCCCGTACACCCAGACGGTGCTGGCGAACAGCACCCGCCGAACCCCGGCCTGCCGCGCCGCCTCGCAGATGTTCCCGGTGCCCTCGACGTTGAGCCGCACGGTGCGCACCGGGTCGGCGAACGCGAAGTCCACATTGGACATCCCCGCGATGTGGAAGACGGCCTCGACGCCCCTCAGCGCGGCGGTGACCGCCGGCAGATCAAGCACGTCGAGCTGCTGGTAACTGGCCCGGGGGTCGACCGGCCGGTGTTCGACGTCCAGCGAGAGAACGTCGTGACCGGCGTCGAGCAGACGGTCGACCACATGGCTGCCGATGAAACCCGACCCTCCGGTTACCGCGATCTTCATCGTCATCCGTCCAGGCTCAGGTTCTGCAGCGCGGCGGCGAAGGACGCGACCACGTGGTCGGCCTCCACCTCGGTCATGTCCGAATGGATGGGCAGGCATACGTGCCGGGCGCAGATGTCCTCGGCGACCGGAAGGGACCGGACCGCGTAGTGACTGAAGACTGGCTGCCGGTGCAGCGGCGACTCGTAGACCTCACCGCTCAGGGAGACGCCGTGGCGTTCCTTCAGCTCCTTCTTCAGCCGGCCGCGATCGATCCCGGGGCGGGGCAGGACAATGTACTTGTAGTAGTTGCAGAGACCACCCGGCGGCATCTGCAGGCGGGTAACGGTGCCCAGGGTGTCCAGCGCGGCGTCGTACCGCGCGGCTACGGTGGCGCGGGTCGCCAGGAAGTCGGCGAGATGCCGCAGATGCACCCGGCCGGTGACCGCCTGCATCTCGCTGAGCCGCCAGGCGTACCCCTGCTTGATGTGGACGTTCCCGAGAAAACCGGCTTTGCCCTGGTCACGATAGATCCGAGCGGCTTCGTGAATGGCGGGATCGGACGTGAGGATCATTCCGCCCTCACCGCTCGTGATGACCTTGGTTGGATAGAACGAGAACGCTCCCGCGATCCCGAACGACCCGGCGTGGCCGTCACCGTGGCGGCTGCCGTGGGCATGTGCCGCGTCCTCGACCAGCGCGATGCCTCGATCGTCACAGAAGGCCCGCAACTCGGCCACGTCCGGCGGGATCAGCCCACCGATGTGGACCAGGACAACGGCGCGGGTCCGCGGCGTCACCGCGGCCTCGACACTGCGGACGGTCAGGGCAAAGGTGTCCGAACTCACATCCGCGAAAACCGGCATGGCACCGGCCCGCAACACCGCGAAAGCGGTCGCCGCAAACGTGTTCGTCGGCACGACGACATCCGCGCCTTCGACACCGTGACTGCGAAGGATGATCTCCAATGCGGCCGTTCCACTGCTCACGGCGACCGCGAACGGGGCCTCGTGAGCCGCGGCGAATGCCGCCTCGAATTCAGCGGTATGGACACCCAAGGTCAGCGCACCGGTGGCTAGGATCTCGGTCGCGGCCGATGCGATCTCCGCGCGATCCTCCGGTGAGAAGACGATGCGCGCCGCAGGGACATGCACCTGTTCACCCCTACCTTCCGAGTCATTCCCGTGCGAGCGAGCCGGCCGGCCCCCATAGCGGCTGCGCCGCGACGAAGGACCCGGCCGGGACGAGCCGCGGCCTTCGCGGCATCACCGACTCCGGATTCCGCCGGCCTCCCGCCAGCGACCCACCGCGCTCCCTCCGACCCGTACGGAGGCAACCATCGGCTTTGTCGGTACATGCCCAAAACAGGCTATCGATCCCGATCGCCGGCATGTCTGCAGCCCACGGCTACTCCCCACAAAACATCCCACATCTGTCTGAACGTAGCCACATATGTCAGCAAGGCGATATTCCTGTGATGAAGGAGAGATGCCTGTCACTAATCACCGCCAACCCGCGACACATGGTGATTGATGGCGACGCCACTCGCCGCGACGGCGACGGGGCCGCCCACGGCGACCCAGACCCGCTCCTCCAGTACCGCGACCGCCCGGACCTCGTCGTTACGGCACCGTCGTTACGGCACTGGTCCCGGCCAGCCGCTTCCCGGACACGGCCAAGGCCGGGAGGCCTGCATCGTCGCGTCTCCGATACCCAACGCGATACTCCATCACTCCAAGTAACACTCACCCGGGTAACCGCGGAGGCGGCGGATGTCACCCCACCCTTCGTTCCTGTCAATGAACCGCGACCTCGACCGAGGACATCGACCGAGGACGCAGGGCGGGAACGAGCAGGCACTGCGGCAGATACTGATCGCCATGCGAACCACGCCTGTGGGCACGCGGACGACGATCAGTTGAAGACGGATGAACCGGATGGAGGACGCGGCCAGCCGGGGCTGATCGGCCGTCGAGAAATCACCCAGCCGGAGTGAGCGACCAAGGAAAGATCATCTACAGTCGAACCAGGGCCGTTCGCTTGAGAACGGTCTGGATACAACCGGATACAAGTAGTCCCGACGAAGCCGTCTCACCCGACGTACGGGGGGAACGCAGGTAGACGGCCTCGTCGGGACTTGGTGAAAGTGTACGACCCCCATCTGTCGGACGCGACGGGACCAAGGTCCCTAACGGTTGCCGCACCTTCGGCTCTTGCCAAACTGCACCGAAATGTGCTTCATGGGGCGAGAATGGTCACGATGCCGCCTCCCGGAAACTGATCTCGCACCGGCGCGTGTCGTAGAGCAGCCAGTGGGACGGCTGCCCCGCGCCGACCCGATGGTGATCAAGCGTGGCACGACCACGCGGCCTGCGCGGAGGCGGCGGACCGGAGAGGTCGGGCCCGGACCCGAAAGTCCGGGCCGGAATTATACCACATCAATATAAAAGTAACATTTTTCTCTTGAAAGCAACGTGCAACGGTGCGGGCAGCTCGCCCGGGCCGGCCGGCAGTCCCCCGAAAGGTCGAAATTTCGGGCTAGATTACCGGTTCTGTTGCACATGGGAAACATCAGAATGCTTCGCTGCACCCCGTGCAGCGAAGGGAGTGGCGGCGGTCACGGGAATATCCGCGGCGGTGGGATGCCCGTGGTGCACGACGTGCATTCCCGGGAACGGGTGTGACGCGGCACGGGGCCGCCAGGATCCGGGCTCCGGTACCGACCCGGTCACCTCGCCGGACCGAGTGCACACGCGCCGTTCGCACCCGGCGTCGTCGGGCGTCCTGCGCATCGGCCGAGGCAGGTCGACCGCCAGCGCATCTACGCAGGCCGGTCCAGCATTACATGCTCGCCGCCCCGCGGTGGTCGTCTCATCGCCAATCCGACAACACGGCCACGAACGGCCTGAACGCAGGCCTGGCGGTGTTGTATCAGGGGTGGGACACGTCGCCGGCCGGCGACGATGGAGCCACCCGCCCGACGAACCGAACGGCAGAGACCTGGGATGGATGATGAAGCACCGGCCTGGTTCGAGGCCGCCCTTGACCACCGACCGGAGCGGCACGAGACCGAGGTGGCGGGCGCGACTATCAGTTACCGCTGCTGGGGCGGAGGCAGTCGGCCGGCGATCGTGCTGGTCCACGGTGGTGCCGCCCACGCGGGCTGGTGGGACCACATCGCGCCGATGATCCCGCGGGAGTACCGCGTCATCGCGCTGGACCTGTCCGGCCACGGTGACAGCGACCGGCGCGAGGACTACTCGCTCAGTACCTGGGCGGCCGAGGTGATCGGTGTCATCGACCACGCCGAGGTCACCTCGCCCCCGATCATCATCGGGCACAGCATGGGCGGCTGGGTGACGATCACTACCGCCGCGGAGTACCCGGACCGGGTCGCCGGCATCGTCGTTGTCGACTCCCCCGTGCAGGAGTTCACCCCGGAGGAACGGGCGGCCCGGGACCGGACGGCGTTCGGCCCGCTGCGGGTGTATCCGACGGCGACCGACGCGCTGGCCCGGTTCCGGGCGGTGCCGGAGCAGCCCTACGTGCTGCCGTTCATCATCGATCACGTCGCCCGGGGTTCGATCGGGTCGGTCCAGGGCGGCTGGACGTGGAAGTTCGACCCGAAGGTGTTCGGCAACCGGACCCCGTCGCCCGAGGTACTACGCAAGGTGCACTGCCGGGTCGCACTCTTCCGGGCCGAGAAGGGCCTGCTCACCCCCGACATCGGCGTCCAGATGTACAACCTGCTCGGGCGGGTGGCACCGGTGATCGAGATCCCGCTCGCCGGCCATCACGTCATGCTCGATCAGCCGTTGCTGCTGGTTACCGGGATCCGGACGATCCTCGCCGACTGGGAGCACTCCTCCCCGCAGGAACGGGTGGACTGACGACCGGGTGCGCCGGTCGCGGGCGCGAAAGCCCAGCGGAAAACGGACAAAACGGTAATTCGTCCCAGGTGGCGCGACTGCCGGGGTTAAGCCGCCGATCCGAGGGAATCCGCAGATCGTACGTTGTTCTGCGGGTGCGGCTACGCGGACGCCCGCTAGGAGAAGCCGCGAGGAGAACCCATGAGGAGTGCACACCGGCGGCAGTCGGGAACGACCGGTATTCCCTACCCGGACGATAGCGCCCCGTACGTGGATGGTGCACGGGTGCGGACCTCATCGGATGCCACCCAGGCTCTCCGGACCGCGCCGGCCCCGCCGGCCGCCGGGAGCACGACCGGGGACCGCGAATCGACCGGGGAACTGGTGTCCGACGTCGTCTCGGACATCTCCACGCTGTTCCGCCAGGAGGTCGCCCTCGCCAAGGCCGAGATGCGCGAAGAGGTGAAGAAGGCCGGCAAGGGCGCCCGCATGTTCGCCGCAGCGGGCGGCGCCGGTTACTTCGCCCTGCTCTTCGCCCTGTTGGCCGTCATGTTCGGCCTGGGTGAGGTGATGGCGCTGGGCTGGGCCGCCCTCATCATCACCGTCGTCCTCGGTGCCGTCGCGGCCGTGCTGGCCATGAGGGGTCGTTCCACCGTGCGCGCGGTCCACCCCACTCCGGCGCAGACCGTGGAGACGCTGCGCGAGGACGTCCAGTGGGCGCAGGGCCGCCGCGGGTAGTCCCTCCCCACCACCGCGGGTTCGTTCACCCGCCCACCACCCCGTGTCGCCACTCCCCGT
>NZ_CDXDOR010000035.1:0-37877 GCF_978021225.1 Frankia sp. CeTa3Moorea
GCCGGGCCGGCGGCGGATGACCGGCATCGGATCGTTGACGGCGAGGTGGTGGACCGGGGCGAGTGGGTCGCGGGCCCGCCGGCCGGCGATACCCGGGGTGCGGGTTTCCGCACCCGGCGGGATCGGTTCCGGGCATCGGGCAGACCCGCTCGCGGGCGGTGACGAGGAAGGCGCGCCGACGCCGGGACCGGCCGTCGGATGCGCAGCGCGGGCACCCGGTCTGTTGGTGGACGCCGGATCCGGTCGTCGTCCTGCGGGACGGCGAGTGGGTGGTGCGACCAACGAGTGGCGCGGCGACCACCAAGGTCTACCGGTGTCCCGGTTGTGATTATGAGATCACTCCGGGCACCGCCCACGTGGTGGTCTGGCCGCCCGAGCGGATCGAGGACCGTCGACACTGGCACCGGCCATGTTGGGAACGCCGGTGCCGAGCGGCCCGGCCGCGCGTCCGTGACGGCTGACCCCACGGGACGACGGCCTCCCGTGCGGGCTAGACCCCGCGGGAGTTCGCTGCCGCGGGCAACGCGTTCGGCTCGCTGCCGAGCGCCTTACGCTCCTCGGGCGGCGGTGCCTCGATGGAGGCGATCGACGCGGAGGCGGCGGTCAGCTTGTCGCGCAGCGCGCCCAGCTGGGCCGTCACCTGGTCACGCAGGGTGGCAAGTTGCGAGGTCACCTGCTCGCGCTGGCGCTCGAGGTCGGCCAGCCGACGCTTCGAGTCGTCCTCGGCCTGCGCGGCCGTGGCCCGAGCGACCTCGACGATCCGTTCGGCCTCCGCGCGGGCCGTCGAGACGATGGCCGCGGCCTGCTCGTCGGCGTCGCGCAGGGTCTTCTCCCGGGTCTGCTCGGCCTCGGTGACGATCCGGCGGGCCTCCTCGAGCTGGGCGTCGGCCTCCCGGGTGCGTTCAGCCCGAACGGTGGCCGCCTCCTCCTCGGCGAGCTGGAGGATCTGGGTAACGCGGCCACCGAACTCCTCCCAGGCGGGACGGTTGGCGGCCAGATCGTCGCGTACCCGGGCCGCCTCGGTCGCCGCCTCCGACGCGGCCGCCTCCGCCGCCGCCCGGTGCGCCTCGGCCTCGCGTAGCTGCTCGACGAGCCAGTTCACGTGATGGGTGACCTGATTGGGGTCGTAGCCACGGCGCACCAGATCAAAGGCGGGGGGCCCGTCGGTCTCGCCGGCCATTGGGATGAGATCGGTGTGTTCGGTCATAGGACCTCAGCATCTCAGACGGTCAATGTGAGCGTGAGGGGAGTCGGCTGTCGGCCTGGCCGATTTCCGGGTTTATACGCCGCGGAACCGGTTGATTGCGGTCAGGTGGCGGGAGCGGAGTGCCTCGTCGCGGACACCCAGCCCCTCAGCCGGGGCGAGACACAGCACGCCCACCTTCCCCTGGTGGACGTTGCGGTGCACGTCGTAGGCGGCCTGCCCCGTTTCGGTGAGCGGGTAGACCCGGGACAGGGTCGGATGGATCATCCCGCGCATGATGAGCCGGTTGGCTTCCCAGGCCTCCCGGTAGTTGGCGAAGTGCGAGCCGACGATGCGCTTGAGGTTCATCCACAGGTACCGGTTGTCGTACTCGTGCTGGAAACCGCTGGTGGAGGCGCAGGTGGCGATGGTTCCGCCGCGGCGGGTCACATAGACGGAGGCGCCGAAGGTCTCCCGGCCCGGGTGTTCGAGGACGATGTCGGGGTCGTCGCCGCCGGTGAGCTCGCGGATGCGCTTGCCGAACCGCTGCCATTCCCGGGGGTTCTGGGTGTGTTCGTCGCTCCAGAACCGATAGGCCTCGGCGGCGCGGTCGATGATCAGTTCGGCGCCGAGGGAGCGGCATATGTCGGCTTTTTCCGGCGAGGAGACGATGCAGACCGGGATGGCCCCGCCACGCAGCACGAGCTGGGTGGCGTAGGAGCCCAGGCCCCCGGACGCGCCCCAGACGAGAACGACGTCGCCCTGTTTCAGGTTCGCGCCGTTGACCGAGACCAGTTGGCGGTACGCGGTCGAGTTGACCAGGCCGGGTGCGGCCGCCTCCTCCCAGGTCAGGTGCGCGGGTTTTGGCATGAGCTGGTTGGTCTTGACCAGGGCGAGCTCGGCGAGTCCACCAAAATTCGTCTCAAATCCCCAGATTCGTTGCTCGGGATCCAGCATCGTGTCGTTGTGGCCGTCGGGACGTTCGAGTTCCACGGACAGACAGTGGGCGACGACCTCGTCCCCGGGGGACCAGGCCTGTACGCCGGGCCCTGTCCGTAGCACAACTCCGGCCAGATCCGAGCCGACGACGTGGTAAGGCTGGTCGTGACGGGATGCAAGCGGAGAGGTTCGGCCGTAGCGCTCGAGGAAGTTGAAGGTGGGGATCGGCTCGAAGATCGACGTCCAGACCGTGTTGTAGTTCACGGAAGAGGCCATGACCGCGACGAGGGCTTCGCCGGGACCGAGCTCCGGGGTCGGCACGTCGTCCACGTGCAGGGAGCGACGGGGGTCCTTGTCCCGGGACGGCACGCCCTCGAACATCCCGATTTCGTCCCGGCGCACGACCATGGCGCGGTAGGACTGGGGGACCGGGAGGGAAGCGAACTCCGCCCGCCGGGCGGGCGACGGAGGGCTCTGGGCAATGATCGCTTCGAGAATGTCCTTCACGGTCGGCCTCCGGTAGGACGCTGGTGCTGGTGGCGGATAGACGGCAGATGTTACCCATAGGTGGGAGGCGGGGTCGCGGGATGTGGAGGCTGTCTGTTTCGTGCGCGACGCGATAGAACTTTTGGGACAACTTCGAGTGCTCGGTACGCGTCCAACTGGGTGTGATCGCGCCCATGACTGTCGTGGAAGGGTGGCGGCCCGTGCCTGCACGGAGCGACGCCGCCCGTAGCGATGTCGCGCGGGACGCCGATGCCGCCCTGACCGCGTTGTACTCCGAACACTATCGGTCATTAGTTCGTCTTGCAGCGTTACTACTTGACGACCTCGGCCTCTGCGAGGAGGTTGTGCAGGACGCCTACATCCGCGTCCACGCGGCCTGGGGGCGGCTCCAGGACCGGGACAAGGCCTTGGCCTATCTCAGGCAGACCGTCGTCAACCTCGCACGTTCGACACTGCGTCGTCGGCTCGTCGCTCTCAAACACGCTCCCAAGCCGATGCCCGACGCCGCGAGCGCCGAGGAGGGCGCCTACTCCCTCGTCGAACGGGCGGCGGTCATCCAGGCGTTGCGCGAGCTGCCCCGCCGGCAGCGGGAGGCGGTGGTGCTGCGGTACTACGCCGACATGTCCGAGGCGGACGCCGCGGCGGTGATGGGCTGCAGTGTCGGTTCCGTCAAGGCGTACACCTCCCGGGGGCTGTCGGCGTTGAGCGGCAAGCTGGAGGGCCTGCGGTGAGTGGTCTGGAACCGGAGGAGCTCGCCCGCCTGCTCACCGAGGCGGTGGAGCCCATCCGGCCATCGCCGGACGCCTACCGGCAGATCCGTGCCGGGATCGACAGTCGGCGCCGGTGGCGTCTGCCGCTGATGACGGCGGGCGGGATGGTCATGGCGGCGCTCATCGGGCTCGCCGTGGTGGCGCTGCGGCCCCCTCCGCCGAGCAACGAGCTCGTCGAGCCGGCCGTCCCGCCGCTCGTGACCGCACCCGTGACGGGGCCGAGCCGGACACCCGTCGCATCCTCGACCGGCGGCACCGGCCGTTCCACCAGGGCCGGCGATGGGTCCGGAGGGGGAGCGGCGACCTGGTCGGCGACTACCTCGCCGACCGTCCTCCCGACCACCAGCGTGCCCTCCCCGCCCGTCACGGCCGGCCCGTCAGCCAGCCCGGCGACGGCGACCCAGGGCAGCCCCCAGCTGCCGACGGCCGTCGTGAAGCCGGCGGTGGCGGGCGACGTCGACGGCGACGGCCGTTCTGACCAGGTGCGGGCGACCGGGAGCAAACTCGAGGTCGTGTTCTCCCGGGACGGAACTGTCGGGCAGGTCGACCTGGGCGCGATCGTGGTGCCCCTGCACCACACGGTCGTCGACATCGACGCCAACGGGTTCGGCGAGATCCTGGTGCAGACCACGTCGAGGAGCGGGATGGACAACTACGCGCTGGTGCGCTACGCCAGCCTCGACACGCTGGCCCCCGTCCAGCTGCCGGCTCAGCTCACCCTCGCCGCCGGGGTCCAGGGCAACGTCGGCGCCGGGTTCCGCTGCATGGACCGGGCCCTGCGGATCAACAGCGGGACCTCGACCGACGGTTCGCTGTTCACCGTGGCCACGACCATCCTGGCGCTGACCCCGGAGGGCCTGGCCGCCCAGGACAGCCGGTCCGACCAGGTACGCCTGCCGGCGGACCCGGCCACCTCGCCATTCGTGGCAGCCTGCGGCCAGCTGTCCTGACGGTCCGCTTCTCTTGGCCGTCCCGCGGGTCCGGCTAGGTGTTTTTGTCCTTGGGGACCGGAATCGTGGCCGGGCATCTCGGGCATGATCACGTTATCGTGTCAGGGACGGCTGTTCTCGGGGCTGCCGCCACGAGACGACGCCACCGCAGGCCGTGTGCCGGCGCCGTCCCGGCCCGCCCCAAAGATCTTCCTGGAGATGAGGAGGCATCCATGCCTGGTTCCGTGATCGTGGCTGGAGCGCGGACACCGTTCGGGAGACTGTCGGGCGCGCTGAAGAGCTTCACCGCGACGGATCTCGGTGGCATCGCGATCTCGGGTGCCCTCGCGCGGGCCGGCCTGTCCGGTGACGCGGTCGATTATGTGATCATGGGGCATGTGATCCAGGCCGGCGCGGGCCAGATCACCGCCCGGCAGGCGGCGGTCGCTGCCGGCATCCCGCTGTCGGTGCCCGCCATCACGATCAACAAGGTCTGCCTGTCCGGCCTTGATGCGATCGCCCTGGCCGACACGTACATCTCCAGCGGGGAGTTCGACCTTGTCGTCGCCGGTGGGATGGAGTCCATGACCGGCGGCCCGCACCTGCTGCGCTCGCTGCGCTCCGGGGTGAAGTACGGCCGGGCCGAGCTGCTCGACGCCACCGAGCACGACGCGCTGTTCTGCGCCTTCGACCAGATCGCGATGGGGGCGAGCACCGAGCGGTACAACGCGGGGCTCGGCATCAGCCGGGCCGAGCAGGACGAGTTCGGCGTCCAGTCGCATCAGCGGGCCGCCGCCGCCATCAAGAACGGGCTGTTCGACGACGAGATCGTTCCGGTCGCGGTGCCGCAGCGCCGCGGCGAGCCGCTGGCCGTCAACCAGGACGAGGGCGTGCGTCCCGACACCACCGCCGAGGTGCTCGCGAAGCTGCGGCCGGCCTTCGACGGCAACGGCACGATCACCGCGGGTTCGTCGTCGCCGATCTCCGACGGCGCCGCCGCCGTCATCGTGGCGAGCCGGGCGAAGGCCGAACAGCTCGGCCTGCCGATCCTCGCGGAGGTCGGTCACCACGGCTTCGTGGCCGGTCCGGACACCTCCCTGCACTCCCAGCCCTCGCGCGCCATCCTCGCGGCGCTGGCCAAGGAGCGGCTCACCCCGGCCGATCTCGATCTCGTCGAGATCAACGAGGCCTTCGCCGCGGTCGTCATCCAGTCCATGCACGACCTCGGGATCGGCCCGGAGATCACCAACGTCAACGGCGGCGCGATCGCGATCGGTCATCCCGTCGGAGCCTCCGGTGCCCGGATTGCCCTGACCCTGGCCAACGAGCTGAAGCGCCGCGGCGGCGGGATCGGCGCCGCCGGTCTCTGCGGCGGCGGCGGCCAGGGAGACGCCTTGGTGCTGCGCGTTCCGGCGTGACGGCCGGCCTCGGGGAGGCTCCCGGGATGACCCGCATCGACGACCCCGCGACGCCGGCCGGCGACCTGGTGCGGGAGCTCGGTCTCGAAGCACATCCCGAGGGCGGCTGGTACCGCCGGACCTGGGCCAGTCCCGACCAGATCGATGCACATGGCGGCAGGCGCCCCGTCATGACGTCCATCCTGTTCCTGCTGCGTCCGGGAGAGATGTCCCGCTGGCATCGGGTGGCCTCGGCCGAGATCTGGCTCTGGCAGGGCGGTGGGGCCCTCGATCTCACCCTCGGCGGGTCGGGCCGGGCGCCGGTCGCCGCCGACCGGCGGATCCTCGGACCCGATCTGGCCGCGGGCCAGGCGCCGCAGCTCGTCGTGCCGGCCGGCGAATGGCAGACCGCGGCCCCGCGCGATGGACAGCACGTTCTGGTCGGCTGCGTGGTGGCGCCTGGCTTCGACTTTCTGGACTTCGAGCTCTTCCCCGCCTAAAGCGCCGTTCGGGGCGGCCCGGTCAGGTCAGCTCGGGGCGGTCATCGCGGTGGTGAGCGCGGCTGCCGCGGCGACTAGGGCGCCGGGATCCAGCGGGATCTTCAGGACGTCCACGGCGCCGGCTCGGCGCAGGTGCGCCCGCTCGCGGGGGTCGGTGTCCTCGCTGAGGACCAGGGCCGGGATGACGCCGGCGGTCGGGTCCGCCGCGAGCTGGGCGAGCAGTTCGGCCGCGGTCGTGTCGGGCAGGTCCCGGTCGAGCAGGATGAACGCCGGCCGGGCCCCCCGCACCGCGTCGAGGGCGAGACCGGCGCGGGGAACGGTCACGGTGTCCGCGGCCAGGAAATCGGTGAGGGTCTCGGCGACCAGGGAACGCAGGGCGGGATCGCCGCTGACGTGCACGACCCGCAGGCCGCCGGGTGCGGGAGGACGGCCGAGGGCGACCGTGCCGGACTCGCCGGAGCGATATGGGAGACCACCGTAACTGCCCCCGAACCCGCTGTTATCATCGAGATCCTCGAAACGCAGGTCGACCGCGTCGAGCACGACGGCGAACACGCTTCCCACGCCGTACCGGCTGGCGACGGTGAGCACCCCGCCCATCGCCGTGACCAGGGCGTGGGACAGGGCGAGGCCCAGCCCGCTGCCCTCGATTCCGCTGCGCTCGGCGCCGAGGCGCTCGAAGGGCCGGAACAGTCGGTCGATCGCCCGGGGGGAGAGCCCCGCGCCGTCGTCCTCGACCTCGATACGGATCCGCGAGCCGGTGATGGGCACGATGCCGACGCGCACGCTGCCGCCCTCCCGGCCGTACTTCAGCGCGTTACCGACCAGGTTGAGCAGGACCTGCCACAGGCGGCGGCGGTCCGCGTCGGCGACGAGCGGCAGCGCCGGATGGATCACCCGCCGGATGCTGCGCTGCGCCGCGAGCGGTTCGACGAGCTCCACCACGCCCTGGACGATGTCGAGGACGTTGACCGGCCCCTTGTTGATGTCCCCCCGGCCCGCGCGGAGCCTGGCTAGGTCCAGCACGTCATCGATCAACGCCTGCATGTGGCGGCCACCGGTGATGATCCGCTCGACGTCGTCGTGGAGGTCGGGGGTGAGCGGTTCGAGTTCCAGCAGCTGCGCGAAGCCCAGCATGGCGTTCAGCGGGGTCCGCAATTCGTGGCCGAGCCGGGCGATCAGTTCGTCCTTGGCCCGTGACTCGTTCTCGGCGACCTCGCGGGCGCGCTGGTCGCTGGTGTCCCGAGCGATGACGACCAGCCCGCCCTCCGGGTCGACCCGGACCGTCACGTGATGGGGCACGGTGGCCCCGGCCAGGTCGACGAGTCCCACCGAGCCACGCCACTGCCCGGTCCGCCCCAGCGCGGTCGTCACCGCCTCACCGAGAGCGAGGCGGAACGCGGGGTCGACGACGTCGACAAGGTCGCGCAGATGGGGGACGCGGGGAACCCGGTCACCGAGGAAGGCACGGGCGGCGGCACCCATGTCGGTGACACGACCATCCGCGCCGACGACCACAGCCAGGTCCGTCAGCGCGTCGAGCAAGATGCGTGACCCCACCTACGCCTCGTTATCCGTCTTCTTCCACCCCACGGCGGGCAATGGTAGGGCGTACCGTCAGAGGCCGTTGTCCCGGGTTTGCTCAACTGGATCGCCGGCCGGTTTTCCCGCGACGTTTCGTGACATGCAAATAGCTTACCGACGACCTCGGTGCATCGGCGTAGCAGGGTAGTGGCCCTGCGTTGTTCGACGCGCGGTGAGCGGACTGTCGTGATAAGTCTGACCGCATGCTTGTTGCCTTCAGTGTCACGCCCATCGGTCAGGGCGAGGGGGTCGCGGATCTGGTCGCCGAGGCGGTCCGGGTGGTGCGGGCCAGTGGGCTGCCCCATGAGACGACCGCCATGTTCACCACGATCGAAGGCGAGTGGGACGAGGTGATGGACGTCGTCCGCCGGGCCACCGAGGCGGTCTCGGCCCGTGCTGGCCGGGTGAGTCTGG
This sequence comes from Frankia sp. CeTa3Moorea, assembly GCF_978021225.1. Lineage (NCBI taxonomy): Bacteria > Bacillati > Actinomycetota > Actinomycetes > Frankiales > Frankiaceae > Frankia > Frankia sp. CeTa3Moorea. Next base: position 8,224 of record NZ_CDXDOR010000035.1, read on the forward strand.
TGCTGAAGGCCGATCTTCGCCCGGGAGTCACCGACGCTCTGCACACGAAGGTCGCCGCGGTCGACCGGTTGCTGGCCGGGGACGAGACCGGCACGGACGTCACTGATCGTTGACCACCGGCCGCTGCCTGCCGGCCGCTGCCCGCCGGCCCGGATTGGGGATCTGGGTCTGACCCCGGGCGAGGCGGACATGAGGACCGGGAAAGTCGTCCGGTGCCGAGTCCACGGACCGGAACCAGATGCCACGATGGAGGCATGCAACGTAGGCCACCAGTCCCATCCAGATCGCCGCGCGGTGCGGGAGGCGCGGGAGGCGCGGGACGTCTGCCCGAAAGCCTCGGCGGTCTGCGCCTCGCCGGCGCCGTCCCGCTCGACCCCAAGCCGGCGACCCCGCCTCCCCCCGCCAGTAGCGCCGCCACGGCCGCGCCGGACGCCCGTCCCGGCGCGCCCGCCGGGCCCGTGGTCATCGACGTCACCGAGGCGAGCTTCGCCACCGACGTGGTCAGCCGGTCGATGCAGGTTCCCGTAGTGCTGGACTTCTGGGCCTCCTGGTGCGGCCCGTGCAAGCAGCTCAGCCCGATCCTGGAGAAGCTCGCCGCGGTGGACGGCGGCCGGTGGATCCTCGCCAAGATCGACGTCGATGCGAACCCGGGCCTCGCGCAGGCCGCCGGCGTGCAGGGCATCCCCGCGGTGAAGGCGGTGATCGGCGGGCGGATCATCGGGGAGTTCACCGGCGCCGTGCCCGAACGGGAGGTGCGGAGCTGGCTCGATCAGCTGCTCTCCCTGGTCGACGAGGCGATGGGCGGAGTCCCGGGCGCGGCAGCCGTGGGCGGTCCCGCCCGTGACCCACATGTGGCGGCGGCCGAGGCGGCGCTTGCCCGTGGCGACTTCGACACCGCGGTCGAGTCCTACCGCATCCGGCTCACCGAGGCGCCCGCGGATCCCGAGGCCCTGACCGGGCTCGCGCGGGCCGAACTGCTGCGCCGGGTGCGTGGGTACGATCCGGTGGACATCCGCAACCGGCTGGCGGCGAATCCGGACGACGTCGAGGCCGCGGTCGCCACGGCCGACCTGGGCATCGCGCAGGGAGCCGTGGCCGGGGCCCTCGCTGGTCTCGTCGAGGTTGTCCGCCGGACGGCGGGGCCGGAGCGGGAAAGGGCCCGAGCGCACCTCGTCGGGCTGTTCCAGGCGTTGGGTGACGAGGAGCCCGCGGTGGCCCCGGCCCGACGCTCCCTGGCAGCTGCCCTCTTCTGAGCGTACGGTAGTCGAGTTGTGGGGAGCCAGGCACGGTCCAGGGACCGCAGACCGTGCTCAGGTCCCCACATTCACTGGCCGGCAGAAACCCCGAAGGGCGTCCGGTGCGGGGAGAGCCAGATGGCCCCGAGGGGCGGCAGCGTCAGGGTTGCCGAGGCGTCGAGACCGTGATGCGGCTCCTCGACAGCCTGGACTGAGCCGAGATTGCCGATGTTGCCGCCGCCGTAGCGGTACCCGTCAGTGTTGAGTATCTCGCGCCAGCGGCCGGGGAACGGCAGCCCGATGCGGTAGCCCTCGTGCCCGATGCCGGCGAAGTTGGCGACGCAGGCCAGCACGCCGCCCGCCGGGTCCTCGCCCGACCAGCGCAGGAACGAGAAGACGTTGTTCTCCGCGTCGTTCGCGTCGATCCAGGAGAAGCCCGCCGGGTCGGCGTCGTGTTGGTACAGGGCCGGGATCGTCCGGTAGAGCCCGTTCAGGTCGCGCACGAGGTCCGCGACACCGGCGTGGGCGGGATCGTCCAGCAGAGGCCATTCGAGGGACGCAGACTCGTTCCACTCGTTGTCCTGGGCGAACTCGCAGCCCATGAAGAGCAGCTTCTTGCCGGGATGCGCCCACATGTAGGCGAGCAGCGCCCGCAGGTTCGCGAGCTGTGCCCAGCGGTCGCCGGGCATCTTGCGTAGCAGGGAACCTTTGCCGTGGACCACCTCGTCGTGGCTGAACGGCAGGATGAAGTTCTCCGAGTATGCGTACACCATCGAAAAGGTCATCTGATGGTGGTGGTACATGCGGTGGATCGGCAGCCGGGAGTTGTAGTCGAGGGTGTCGTGCATCCACCCCATGTTCCATTTGAAGCCGAAGCCCAAGCCGCCGAGGTGGGTGGGGCGGGTGACCCCGGGCCACGCGGTCGACTCCTCCGCGATCATCATTGCGCCCGGGAAACGGCGGTAGACGGTGGCGTTGGTCTCCTGCAGGAACGAGACGGCATCGAGGTTCTCCCGGCCGCCGTGGATGTTGGGCAGCCAGCCACCCTCCGGCCGGGAGTAGTCGAGGTACAGCATCGAGGCGACCGCGTCGACGCGTAGTCCATCGATGTGGAATTCCTCGAACCAGTACAGGGCGTTTGCCACGAGGAAGTTGCGCACCTCGGGGCGGCCTAGGTCGAAGACGTAGGTACCCCAGTCGGGCTGTTCACCGCGGCGTGGATCTGGATGTTCGTACAGGGGGGTGCCGTCGAAGCGGCCCAGCGCCCAGGTGTCCCGGGGGAAGTGCGCCGGCACCCAGTCGACGATCACCCCGATGCCGGCGCGGTGCAGCGTGTCCACGAGGTGGCGGAACTCGTCGGGGCTGCCGAAGCGGGCCGTCGGGGCGTAGTAGGCCGACACCTGGTAGCCCCAGGAGCCGCCGAAGGGATGCTCGGCCACGGGCAGCATCTCCACGTGGGTGAAGCCGTTCTCGACGACGTACGCGGTCAGCTCCTCGGCGAGCTCCCGGTAGGACAACCCGCGCCGCCAGGAGCCCAGGTGGACCTCGTAGACGCTCACCGGTTCGGTGCGCCAAGCCGTCCGGGCCCGCCGGTCGAGCCACGCGCCGTCATTCCAGGTGAAGTCGGAGGCGAACACCACGCTCGCGGTGGCCGGCGGCACCTCGGTGTGGAACGCCAGCGGATCCGCCTTCTGCCGCCAGATCCCGTCGAAGCCGAGGATTTCGTACTTGTACCGGGCGCCGGTGCCGGCGCCGGGGACGAACAGCTCCCAGATCCCGGAGCGGCCGAGCGAGCGCATCGGGAAGGCGCGCCCGTCCCAGAAGTCGAAGTCGCCGACGAGCCGAACCCCCCGCGCAGAGGGGGCCCACACGGCGAAGCTGACCCCGGTGACCGTGGCGCCGCCCGGCGTCGTCAGTGCGCGCGGATGTGCCCCGAGCACCTTCCAGAGCTGTTCGTGCCGGCCCTCAGTGATCAGATGGAGGTCCATCTCACCGAGGGTGGGCAGGTGCCGGTAGGGGTCGTCGACGAGGTACGAGCCGTCCGGGTAGGTCACCTCGATGCGGTAGTCGGGCAGCACTCCCGGCACGGCCACGCCGAACACCCCGCCGCTGTGCAGCCGGGTGGCCGGGTACCGGGCCGGCCCGACGAGGACGGTCACGGCCCTCGCGTCGGGGCGCAGCACCCGCACGACCGTGGCGTCGCTACCGGGATGCGGGTGCGCCCCGAGCAGCGCGTGCGGGTCGTGATGCGCCCCGCTGACCAGCCGCTCCAGGCCGTCCCGCTCCAGGCCGTCCCGCTCCAGGCCGTCCCGCTCCAAGCCGTCCCGCTCCAAGCCGTCGTGGGGCAGGCCGACCGAAGGGGCGACCGCGACTGCGGGCGGGGCCGCGGGCGGGGCCGACGGCACGGCGGGATCGTCGGCGGTCTGTCCAGGCTGGGTGGCGGCGGACGAGGCGTCGCAGTCCGCCAGCGCCACCCGGCCACCGCCGTTGCGGACGGCGGTATCCACCCCTCCGGGGTTCGGTCGGTCGGGGGCGAGCCCGGTGGCCAGGCGTCCCGTCCGCGCCGTGCCGTTGTTGACGTCGCCGTTGTTCACTGGGACACCCCTGCCTCTCTGCGCGATGATTTTTTCGGGTCTTCTGTCGGGTCTTCTGGCTGATCCGCGCCCGGGCGCCGGCACCGCTGCCGGGCGGCCGCCGCGGCCCGGGGTGGGCCGTGGCTCACCCCGCCGACGGGCTGGACCGGGTCAGTCGTCCCACCGAGGACAGCGGGATCCCGATCCACCCCGGTCGGTGGCGGGCCTCGTACAGGATCTCGTACACGGCCTTGTCGAGCTCGAACGCACGCAGCACCACGGCATCCTCACGAGGATCGCGGCCGGCCGCGGCACCGTAGCCCCGGCAGAACGCCTCCCGGTTGCGATCTGCCCACTCCTGGGCGCGGTAGGCCAACGACGGCTCGTCACCGCGTTCGAGCAGCATCGACCGGGCCGCGTAGTCGAACGAGCGCAGCATCCCGGCGACGTCGCGCAGCGGCGACTCCAGCCCCACGCGGTCGGCGACCGGGCGGACCGGCTCCCCCTCGAAGTCGAACAGCACCCAGCCCGAGTCGACCCGCAGGACCTGACCCAGGTGCAGATCGCCGTGCAGCCGTTGGAAGGGCCGGGGATGGACGGCCTGCGCCGACGCCCCCGTCACCTCGTCGTAGCTCTTGCGGATCGCCGCCTCGAAGGGACGCAGCTCGGCGACGGCCTCGACCGCCGCGTCCAGCCGGCCATGCAGGTAGGTCACCAGGGACCGCAGGGCGTCGGCGGTCGCGAGCCTCGTTGGCAGCGTCCGGGCGAGGTCGGCGTGCACCTCGGCGGTGGCGGTACCGAGCCGCTCGGCCTCCGCGGCGAAGTCGCCGCCGACCTCGTCGGCGTGCAGGTCAGCCTCGGCGTACAGGTCGCGCACGCTGGCCAGCGCCAGCCGCCAGCCCTCGGTGCCGCTGCGCAGGTACTCCTGGAGGAATCCGAAGGTGGTCGGTGTCCCGTCGACCCGGCCGGAGTACCAGGCGACGGGGCGGGCCACGTGCGTGCTGCCCGCCTCCGCCAGCGCCCGGGTCACCTCCAGATCGGGGTTGACGCCCGGCCAGAGCCGCCGGAACACCTTGAGGATGTAGGCGTCGCCGTAGACGATCGAGGTGTTGGACTGCTCGGCGCCGACGGCGTGGGCGGGCAGGATGCCCAGTGGTTCCAGCGCCTCGGCGACGAGGCCGTCGCGGTGTGTCGACCGGCGGAGGAAGCTCAGCAGGGCCGAGCTGCCATCGGGGTCGTGCAGGCCGTCGTAGACCAGGCCGCCGGCACTCTCGCCGATCAGGAAGCCCTCGTGGCCGAAGGGCGCGTCCGAGCGGATGACCACCGGAACCTGGTAGTGGTCCGACGGGCCGTGGTCGTAGTCGACGTCGACGACGAGCAGCCGTAGCGGTTCGAAGACCATGACGTCGTGGCGGATCCGCAGGCCGCCCCCACCTCTGCCCTTCCCGGCGAACCAGCGCTGCCGGGGGAGCCACTCGCGCAACAGGCCGGTCAGTTCCGCGTGGTGGTCACCCATCATCGACCTCCCGGTGCCCGTCCTCAACGATCATTATGCCAGCTAACCTAACGTCGACTGCCTCGATAGCAGCCTTTCGCCCGACCCGGGCCGGCCGCGCGTCGTCCAGGCGGTTCCGGTGCTCCTTGACTGTTCCTTGACTGTTCCTTGACCGACGGTCCCCGACGGCCTCCGTTGCCCCGGTCCGTTGCCCCGGTCCGCCCAACGCGGCTAGGGGGTGAATTCCCCCGGTCTGGTCACCGCGAACCAGTAATGTCCGTGACCTGGCAGCGTCAGCAGGTAGGGAAGCTCGCCGATCGGCGGGAAGTGCACCCGGCCGAGCAGTTCCACCGGAACCAATCCCTCGAAACGACGCAGATCGAGCTCCACCGGCTGGGCGAAGCGGGACAGATTCGCGACGCACAGGACCCGGTCGTCGCCGAACTCGCGGACGAAGGCGAAGATCGAGGGATTGGACGCGCCAAGCTCGGTGTAGTCGCCGAGCCCAAAGACCGGATGACGCTTGCGTACCTCGATCATCCGCTTGGTCCAGGCCAGGAACGAGGTCGGCATGCGCTGTCCGGCCTCGACGTTCAGGGCCTGATAACCGTAGACCGGATCCATGATCAGGGGAAGGTACAGCCGGGCCGGGTCCGCGGTGGAGAAACCGGCGTTACGGTCCGGTGACCACTGCATCGGAGTCCGGACGCTGTCCCGGTCGCCCAGGTAGATGTTGTCACCCATCCCGATCTCGTCGCCGTAGTACAGCACTGGCGAGCCGGGCAGCGAGAGCAGGAGCGCGGTGAACAGCTCCATCTGGTCACGGCTGTTGTCCAGCAGCGGCGCCAGCCGGCGACGAATGCCGATGTTGGCCTTCATACGTGGATCTTTCGCGTATTCGGCCCACATGTAGTCCCGTTCCTCGTCGGTCACCATTTCGAGCGTCAGCTCGTCGTGGTTGCGCAGGAAGATGCCCCACTGGCAGTTCGGTGGGATCTGGGGCGTCTGAGCGAGAATCTCCGAGATCGGGTAGCGGGACTCCCGCCGGACCGCCATGAAGATGCGCGGCATCAACGGGAAGTGGAACGCCATGTGACACTCGTCGTCGTTGCCGAAGTACTCGACGACGTCGGAGGGCCACTGGTTCGCCTCGGCGAGCAGCACCCGGTCGGCGTACTTGGCGTCGACCTCCTTGCGGACCCGTTTGAGGTACTCGTGGGTCTCCGGCAGGTTCTCGCCGTTGGTGTTCTCCCGGACATAGAGGTAGGGGACCGCGTCGAGCCGGAACCCGTCGATGCCGAGATCGAGCCAGAAGCGCAGGACCTCCAGCATCGCCTCCTGGACCTCGGGGTTGTCATAGTTCAGGTCGGGCTGGTGGGAGAAGAAACGGTGCCAGTAGTACTGACCGCGGACCGGATCCCACGACCAGTTCGACTTCTCGGTGTCCACGAAGATGATCCGGGCGTCCGGGTACAGCTCGTCGCTGTCGGACCAGACGTAGAAGTCCCCGAACGGCCCGTCGGGGTCGGCGCGGGACGCCTGGAACCAGGGATGGGCGTCCGAGGTGTGGTTCATCACCAGATCCGCGATGATCCGGATGCCCCGACGGTGGGCCTCGTCGACCAGGCTGACGAAGTCGCCGAGGTCGCCGAATTCCGGCAGGATCTGAAAGTAGTCACTGATGTCGTAGCCGCCATCACGCAACGGCGAGGAGTAGATTGGTAGCAGCCATAGACAGTCGACGCCGAGCCACTCCAGGTAGTCGAGTCTGGAGATCAGACCGCGAATGTCCCCGGTGCCGTCGCCGTTGGAGTCCGCGAAGCCGCGGATGAGCACCTCGTAGAACACGGCCCGCTTGAACCAGTGCGGGTCGCGTAAGGTCTCCCCGCCCGGCATGGCGGGGGCCGGGCCGGGGGTGTGCTCGCCGATCGGTTCGCTGAGAGGCTCAGAATCCATCACGGCCGGGCCCGCACAGCGAAGACGTGCGCGGGCTCGACCGCCGGGTCCAGCCGCACGTAGTTCTGCTTGCCCCACGCGTAGGCGGCACCAGTGATCTCATCGGTGACCTCGAAGGAGTCTTCCCAGCCGAGGCCGAGGGCCGGCATGTCGAGCCGCACGGTGGTCTCCCGGGGAGCGTGCGGGTCGAGGTTGACGACGACGAGCACGGTGTCGGCAGCGGCCGTGTCCCCGGGACCCGTGTCGTCTGCCCGCAGGGAGCCCACCCGCTTGGAGAAGACCATGATCTCGTCCCCGTCGGCATGGTGGAAGTGGAGGTTGCGCAGCCACTGCAGGGCGGGGTGGGCGCGGCGGATCTGGTTGAGTCTGGTCAGGTACGGCGCGAGCGACTGGCCCGCACGCTCCGCCGCGGCCCAGTCGCGCGGCCGGTACTGGTACTTCTCGGAGTCCAGGTACTCCTCGCTGCCCGGTCGGACCGGGGTGTTCTCGCGCAACTCGTACCCGGCGTAGACGCCCCAGGTCGGCGACAGCGTCGCCGCGAGCACCGCCCGGATCTGGAACGCCGCCGGGCCGCCGTGCTGCAGGTACTCCGGTAGGATGTCCGGGGTGTTGACGAAGAAGTTCGGCCGCATGTAGTGCGCGGCCGACACCAGCTCGCGCGCGTACTTCTCGAGCTCCCACTTCGTGTTGCGCCAGGTGAAATAGGTATATGACTGGGTGAAACCGACCTTGGCGAGTGTGTGCATCATCGCCGGCCGGGTGAACGCCTCCGCGAGGAAGAGCACATCCGGTTCGGTCGACTTCACCTGGGCGATGAGCCATTCCCAGAACTCGACGGGCTTTGTGTGCGGATTGTCGACACGGAAGATTCGTACTCCGTGTGCAGTCCAGTACCGGACAACGCGTAGTATCTCCTGGTAGAGCCCGGTCGGGTCGGCATCGAAGTTCAGCGGATAGATGTCCTGGTACTTCTTCGGCGGATTCTCCGCGTAGGCGATGGAGCCGTCGCTGCGCACGACGAACCACTCCGGGTGATGCTTCGCCCATGGATGGTCCGGCGCGCACTGCAGGGCGAGGTCGAGCGCGATCTCCATGCCCAGCGAGCGTGCCCGGGCGACGAACAGGTCGAAGTCGTCGATCGTGCCGAGGCCGGGATGCACGGCGTCGTGGCCGCCGTGTTCGCTGCCGATGGCCCACGGCGAGCCGGGGTCTGTTGGACCGGGAGTGAGGGTGTTGTTGGGACCCTTGCGGTTGACCTCGCCGATCGGATGGATCGGCGGCAGGTACACCACGTCGAAGCCCATCGCCGCGACCGCGGGCAGGCGTTCGGCCGCGGTGAGGAAGGTCCCGGACCGGGGCGGGTCGAGGCTCGCGCCCTCCGAGCGCGGGAACATCTCGTACCAGCTGCCGTAGAGGGCGCGCCGACGATCCACCCACACCCGGTACAGCGGCGAGCGGGTCACCAGCTCGCGCAGCGGGCAGGCGTCCAGCAGGCTCACCAGCCGAGGATCGAGGGCCGCGGCGATCCGGTCGCGGGGGTCGGTGCGATTGTCGTCGCGCAGCGCGGCCACGGCGAGGGCGATCTCCGCCCGGCGCGGTTGGGGGACCCCGGGCAGGGCCCGCAGCAGCAGGCGCGCACCGTCCTCGAAGTCCACCGCGAGTTCGTCCGTGTTCTGGCCCGCGCCGACCTTGAGGGCAATACCGTGCCGCCAGGTGGCGAGCGGATCGGCCCACGCCTCGACCCGATATCCCCACAGGCCTTCGGTCCCGGCGGTGATCTCCGCCTCGTAACGGTCGGTCCCGGGGCCAGCGGACCGCATCCGGGTGAACGGAGTTCCCTGCCCGTCGGGACCTGACAGCACGACGTTCGCGCCGATGAGGTCATGACCCTCGCGGAACACCGTTGCACCGACGGTGAGAATTTCGCCAGTGACCGCCCGCGCCGGCCACTGGCCACACGAGACGGTCGGTGTCACATCGGAGATGACAACCCGGCCTACTGAACGTCCGATCATCATGACGACCTTATCCAGACGAACCACACCTCAATGGTCCGCCCTGCACGTGGCGATTGGCGACACCTCTGTGTGAACTGCCCGCGACCATCGCATGGGCGATTGTTGTCGTTGGGGTGGGTCGGTCCGTCCCGCCCGGATGGCCCGCGCTGAAGGCGATGTTCCCCAGTTGTGGCCCTGTCGAACGTCCGAACCTCCTCCGTTGTGGTGTTCCGGGTGCGGGGTCGAGGCCGGAGCGTCACCGGGCCCCGGCGGCGGACGCCCGGCGCATTCCGGAATCATTGTGGTGATGTTGTGTGGTGGGGTCGGGGTAGCTTGGGTGGTGTTCCGCCGCGGTTACCGGCGCGTAAAGGGGTGGTTTGATCGTGGAGGGCGAGCGGCACCGGGACGATCCGGGCGGAGCCGGCGCGGCAACGGGACGGCGCCGGGGCGGTGTGGCGCCGGCCGCGGGAACCTCGCGGCCCACTCGTTCGTCCCGCAGGGCACAGTACTCCGGCCACGTGGCCTTCGCGGGCGGAGAGTCACTGTGGCGTTCACGCCGCGCAGTAGGCTGCCGGCGCCCGGACACCCGGGGACACCCGGGGCGCACCTTGCCCCGGGTCGACGGCTTCCGCGGGGGGCCGCCTGAGCGGCCTCCGAGACATCTGAACAGCGGCAACATCTGAACAGCGGCCCTTTCGAACAACGCACAGCAGGAGGAGCAGTGGGAGTCAGCCTCAGCAAGGGCGGCAACGTGTCGCTGACCAAGGAGGCGCCCGGACTCACCAACATCCTGGTCGGACTCGGCTGGGACGTTCGGAGCACAACCGGCGCGGACTTCGACCTGGACGCGAGCGCTATCGCGTGCCGGGCCGACGGCAAGGTCGCATCGGACGGGCACTTCGTCTTCTTCAACAACCTCAAGAGCCCCGACGGCGCGATCGAGCACCAGGGCGACAACCTGACCGGCGAGGGTGAGGGCGACGACGAGGCCATCATGGTGAACCTCACGACCCTGCCATCGGAGATTGACAAGATTGTCTTCCCGGTCTCGATCTATGACGCGGACTCGCGGCAGCAGAGCTTCGGCCAGGTCCGCAACGCCTTCATCCGGATCGTCAACGGCGCCGGCGGCAGCGAGATCGCCCGCTACGACCTCACCGAGGACGCCTCCACCGAGACGGCCATGGTGTTCGGCGAGGTTTACCGGCACGGCGCGGACTGGAAGTTCCGAGCCGTCGGACAGGGCTACGCCTCGGGTCTGACCGGGATCGCGCGCGACTTCGGCGTCAACGTCTGAACCCCGGGTGCGCGGTCGGGCTCGGTCAGGCGACCGGGCCCGACCTGCCGGCGGGTCTGACCGGGCCGGTGGGTCCGGACGGCCGGTCCGGTAATGACCGGATGCTAGAGATCCGGCCGTGTGTGGGTGACATGTACAGATAAAGCGATACACATCGGGTGTAGCACTTTTGTCAGGTCGCGCCCACCAGACGAGCAGTTACGATGCCGACGACCGCCGCACCGGGCCAGTAGGCCGGGGACGATGCGGTCTCCGGTGATGCTTGAGCGATGCGGGATCCGACGGACCGCGGATCCGCCCGCGCGGCGCGGCCGGGATCTGGCGACCGGTCCGGGAGGGTGTTGGTAGGCGTGCACGCCTTGCGGATCTTCGGATGGTCCTTGGCGATCACTGTTATCGGGGTGGCCGCGACGGGGGTGATCGGTGGCCCCCGGGCCGCGGCGCTTGTCGCGATCCTCGCGGTGCTCGAGATCAGTTTGTCCTTCGACAACGCCGTCATCAACGCGACGATCCTTGGCCGGATGAGCCAGTTCTGGCAGAAGATCTTCCTGACGTTCGGCATCCTGATCGCGGTGTTCGGCATGCGTCTGGTCTTCCCGATCGCCATCGTGGCGCTGACCGCGCATCTCGGTCCGGTCGAGGTCTTCGACCTGGCGCTGAACGACAGTGCCCGGTACGCGGAGAAACTGGATGACGCGCATCCGGCCATCGCCGCGTTCGGCGGGATCTTCCTATTCATGCTGTTCCTGGACTTCTTGTTCGACCCCGAACGGGAGATCCAGTGGATCAAGAAGCTGGAGGAGCCGCTGCGCAGGGCGGGCCAGCTCGATGTGGTTCCGATCGTGCTCGGGCTCATCGCCCTGCTGGTGGTCGGCCAGGCCTTCGCCGGCGGCCACCAGCAGCAGGTGCTGCTCTCCGGGCTGGCGGGGCTCGCGACCTATCTGGGCGTGCGGGGACTCGGCGAGTTCTTCGAGGCCCGCGGTGTGGGCGCCGATGACGACGACTCCGGCTCCGCCGCCGAGTCGGCCGGCTTGGCCCCGGCCCGGTCGAACGGCACCGCCGGCCCGCCGAAGTTGGTGCTCGCCACCGGCAAGGCCGCCGCGTTCCTCTTCCTCTACCTCGAGGTCATCGACGCGTCGTTCTCATTCGATGGGGTCGTCGGTGCCTTCGCGATCTCCCGGAACATCTTCATCATCGCGGCCGGCCTCGGGATTGGCGCGATGTACATCCGGTCCCTGACCGTCTACCTGGTCCAGCGGGGCACCCTCGGCGAATACATCTACCTCGAGCACGGTGCCCACTATGCGATCGGGGCGCTGGCCGTCATCCTGGGCATCTCGATCGAGACCGAGGTTCCGGAGATCGTCACCGGTATCATCGGGGTGGCTTTCATCGGTCTGTCGCTGCTGTCCTCCATCCGCCACCGGTCCGCCGAGCGCGGTTCGGCGGGTGCCGGGTCCGTCCCGGACGAGGGCGAGGGCGGCCCGGGGCAGCCACGGGAGGTCGTCGGCGCCCCGCTGTAGCGCCGTGCGCCGGGCGGTGACAGCTGCCCGGCGCAACCGGGCCCGGGCGGTCGGTCTGGAGAGCACCGCCGCGGATGTGACATCGTCTGTGACATCGTCGGGTACCGGCGTCCGATCCTGCCAGGCGATGATTATCTGATCATGGATGACACCCAGCTACCGCGAGGGAGCGGACCATGGGCATCGACTACAGCAAACGTCCCGCCACCCCGGCGGCCGGTTCCGGCTCGGTCTCACTGAGCAAGGTGACACTGACGAAATCCGCGCCGACCGTCTCGCTGAGCAAGCAAGGCGGTGGCGGGCGGCTGCACGTGAACCTCAACTGGAACCAGCAGCCGGGCGGCGGCCAGCAGAAGGGCGGCTTCCTCAAGCGGGTGCTGGGCGCCGCGGGCGGCGGCATTGATCTCGACCTCGCCGCGTTGTTCGAACTCTCCGACGGCCGTGCGGGTGTGGTCCAGGCCTTGGGCGATGCGTTCGGCTCCTTCACGGACCCCCCCTTCATCAACCTCGACGCGGACGACCGCACGGGCGCCGCGCTCGGTGGCGAGAACCTGTACGTGAACCTCGCCGCCATCTCCCAGATCCGCCGCATCCTCGTGTTTGCCTTCATCTACGAGGGGGTGGCCTCGTTCGACCAGGCCGACGCGGTGGTCACCCTGACTCCGGCGCAGGGTGCCCCGATCGAGGTCCGGCTGGACGAGCGGGCCGGCGGCGTCCGGATGTGCGCCGTTGCCCTGCTGACCAATACCGGCAACGACTTCAAGGTCAGCCGGGAGGTCCGCTACGTCAGCGGTCACCGCGAGCTTGACGAGGCCTACGGCTGGGGCCTGAACTGGACCGCTGGCCGCAAATGACGCCGGTAGCCCGCGATGAGCCATCCGGTCCCGCCGCCCGTCGGCGAGGAGGATCGATACTCGATGTTCCAGCCACGTCGCGAGCCCTCACCCGAGCGGACGCGCGCCGACCGCGAGAGCTCCGACCAGCGGGCCCACCCCGGGGACCGATCTCATCCTGATCGTGACCCGGCTTCCGGGCAAGGCCGGGAGCGGCCCGGGCGATACTCCGCCGATGATCGCGGCGGGCCGGTGCCCGGCGCCGAGCCGGGCCAGGCCGACCCGGCATACGCCGATCCTTCGCGGGCGGCCGGCTGGGAGCAGGGCCGGAGACGGCAGGTTCCGGTAGACGCCTATCCGCCGGGGGAGGACCGGTTCCCGGCACGGAACGCCTCGGCATGGTCCCCCTCGCCGCCGAGCCACGGCGGGTCGAGTGGCTACGGGGACCATGCCGGATCGGGGTATGGGGCACGGGATGAGTTTCCCGGCGCAACCGACCCGTTTCCCGGCGCCGGACCTTGCGCGGACGGCAGCGACTACCCTGGCGACGGTTCCTACGCCCCCGACGGTTCCCGGCAGGAGTACCTCGAGAACGGTGATCTCCGGGACGGCGGTTCCGAGGGCGGGGACCTCGGGGCGGCTGGCCCCGAGGATGCCGGGCCCGAGGATGCCGGGCCCGAGGAGGTCTGGCCCGAGGACATCCGGCCCGAGGAGGTCTGGCCCGAGGACATCCGGCCCGAGGAGGTCTGGCCCGACGAGGCCGGGCCCGGCGGGCCGGAGCCGGCCGTGGCATCCGAGCACGCCGGACCGGCGACGCCGACACGGTCCCCGACAGGCCCGGATCAACGGGATGGGGAGCGCGGCCCGGCCGGCCACGGCGGCACCGCGGCTCAGGATGATCAGGTTCCTCAGGGCGGCCCGGCGGATCAGGACTGCCCCGCGGGCAGCCCGGGCCCTGACTGCGGCGGGACGGATCTGGTGGGTTCGATCGGTGCTGTCCAGGCGGTGGCGCTGGAACGCCTCGCGAGCCGCGTCGACGAATTGGCCCGGCTACGGCGGCACGATACCCAACTCGTGGACCGATTGCACGCTGAGAATGCTCGGCTACGTAGTGGTGAACTTACCGAAGCCATGGCCCCCCTTCTGCGGGGGTTGATTCGACTTCATGATCAAATGGATAGCCTGGGGGCCGACGATCCGCAGAGTGTCGCCGGCATCCTGCGTAAGCAGCTGCTCCAGGTGCTCGATGTCGCTGTGGACGTCCGCCCGTATACAGCGGTGCCGGGCGGGACCTTCGACCCGGCGCGGCACCTGGGGGTGCGTCGGGTGCTGACGGACGACCCGGGACGGGACGGGACGATCGCTCGTACTGTTCGTCCGGGCTTCGTCCGCGGCGAGACCACGGTCGTCCGACCGGCGGAGACCGAGGTCTACCGATCGCGCTGAGCCGCGGAGGGCGGGCACCGCGGCGAACGCTACGAGGCTTGTGAAGGGAAGAATTAGACGGTGGCAGGCACCAAGGTGTTCGGGATCGACCTGGGCACGACCTACTCCTGCATCGCCCAGGTCGACGAGTACGGCCGACCGGAAGTGATCCGCAACATCGAGTCCCAGCCGACGACGCCTTCGGTCGTCCTGTTCGACACTGGGGCGGAGGGCCCAACCTCTTTCGTGGTGGGAACCCAGGCCAAGCGCCAGGCTCGCATCCGTCCCGACGACGTCGCCCGGCTGGTCAAGCGGCACATGGGCGCGTCGGACTGGCGGTTCGTGGCGCATGACGCGGAGTACAGCGCCTCCGCGGTGTCGAGCCTGGTGCTCAAGGCGCTCGCCGCGGACGCCGAACGCGCGACCAGTGTCCCGGTCACCGATGTAGTGATCACCGTGCCCGCGTACTTCGGTGACGAGGAGCGCAAGGCGACGAAGCTGGCCGGCGAGCTCGCCGACCTCAACGTGGTCGACATCATCAACGAGCCGACCGCCGCCGCCTTCGCCTACGGATTCGGCCAGGACGGGGCCGAGGAGTCGACCGTGCTGGTCTACGACCTCGGCGGTGGCACGTTCGACACCACGGTTATCAGGCTGAGCGAGGGCGCGATCACCGTGGTCGCCACGGATGGCGACCACGAGCTGGGCGGTGCGGACTGGGACAATGAACTCGTCCGCTACCTGGCGCAGAAGTTCACCGAGGCGCAGCCCGACGCGGGCGACCCGCTCGACGACGTCTACGACGAGCAGGAGCTGCTGGCCGCGGCCGAGGACGCGAAGCTGGCGTTGTCCGGCCGGGACAGCGTCGACGTGCTGGTCGTGCACAACGGCAGACGCACAAGCGTGCCGGTGACCCGGACCGTCTTCGAGGAGATCACCGGCCCGCTGCTGCGGCGCACTCTCGACCTGACCGGCTCGGTGCTGGCGCGGGCCCGAGAGAAAGGCGTCGAGAAGATCGACTTGTGCCTGCTGGTGGGGGGCATGAGCAAGACACCGGCGGTGGCCCGCCGGCTGCAGGAGTCCTTCGGGCTCACCTCCCGGCTTGCCGATCCCGATCTTGCCGTCGCCAAGGGCGCCGCGGTGTACGGGCAGAAGAAGGCGCTGGAGCGGGAGGTCCACGCGGACCTGGTCGCCAGCGGGCATCTACGTCCCGACCAGGAACTCGCCGCAGCTGACGCCGTGGACGTGGAGAAGGCGGCCGCCGCCAGCGCCGAGGAGGCGGGACTCGCGACCGCCTCCGTGGTTGATCTCGTCCGCACGAAGGTGACGAATGTCACGTCGCGTGGCTTCGGGATCTTCGCCGAGGACCGGGGCGCACCGGTCGCGGCCTTCCTCGCCCGCCAGAACGACCCGCTGCCTATCGCCGTCACCCGGACCTTCTACACCGTCGTCGACGATCAGGCCGAGGTGGACATCCGGGTCTTCGAGCAGGGCACCACCGCCGAGTCCACGGCGATCGACGACAACAAGGTGATCGTCGCCGGCTCCATCAGCGGGATTCCGCCTGGCCACCCGTTGGGCACCCCCGTTGAGGTGACCTTCACGATGGGCGGGGACCAGACGATCCAGGTCACCGCCTCGCACGAGGGCGCGGCCACCCCCCTGGTGCTCGAGGTGCGCGCCGGGGTCGGCTCGGAGGAGATGCGGGCCGTCGAGTCGGCGAAGGTCAGCCTGCTCAAGCAGCGGGACTGAGACCCCGCGGCGGATCGGGCCCCGGCTGATCGGGCCCCGGCTGATCGGCGCCGGTGCCCGAGGGGGCCGTTTGGCCTCCCCCACGAGTGTTCCCGCACGAGTGTTCCGGCCCGCGGCGGCCGACACCGGAGTGGATAGGGTTCAGCCTGACCAGGCACCGCGTCCGGTGGAGCGCCTTCCAGGCCTCGCGGGGACGTGGGTGCGCGCAGTGCGTGCGGGCGGCGCCAACCTGGCGTCCGCGGCCCGCGCCGAGGCGCGGCTTCGTACTCTCAGGTGTGGAGTGGTCGACGGCCGCTTCACGATCGGCGCCTGACGACGGGCCGCCGGCCGATTCCCGGCGGGCATGGCGGGCACGGTGGGCACGGTGGGCACGTGGGACGAAGGTGGATCGGTGAGCGCGGCGTTCGACGGCAGCGGCTATCGCCAGCGGGTGCTGGCGCCGCTGCGGGCCTGTGCCTCCCTGGACACCACCGACCCGTTCCTCCTCGCGGGTCTCGATCCGACGGTGGCGTACACCGACTCCGACGTCGGGGCGCACCTGGTGCGGGTGCTCGCCTTCCTGCAGCGGGAACGCAACTCGGCGAAGTACGCGACCCTTGCCGCCGAACTTGTCCGTCGGCGGGCGGAATGGGAGGAGCCGCTGCGGGACGCGGACTCCCGGGAACGGGTCCGCGCCCGGGTGCTGGTGGCCCGGCGTAGCGGTGACGCCGAGCGTCTCGCCAAGGTCGACGGCTATCTCGCCACCGTCCGGGAGCGCTTCGGCGGCATCCCGGCATCCCGGGTGGACGGCCTGCGCCGCCTCGCCGTCGCCGCCGGGGTGACGGTCGAGGAGTTCGACGCTCGCCTGAGCCGGGAGCAGATCATCATCGACGCCGTCGGCGGGGGCGTCGAACCGCTGCCGGCCGAGGTCCGCCGGCAGATCTCTGAACGGCTCGGCGAGCTGCGCGCCCTGCGCGGCGGGGACCGGGTCTCGACGGCGTCGCTGTGGGCCTTCCTGGGGCTGGCCCCGGACGCCTCACCGGAGCGGCTGCGGGCCGCGTACGCCGTGATGGTGGCGGGCAACCACCACCGTCCCCATGACCGGGAGAAGACGGTCACCGCGGACCTGCTCGCCCTCGTCTCCGCCCGGTTGATCGAGGGCGACCCCGCCGCGTACACCGTTGGGCTGATGGCGGACGCCGTGGACGAGCTGCGGCCCGCGGTCGAGGAACACGTCGTGCTCGACGGCGAGCTCACCGCGGTCGCCTTCGAGGGTCTCGTCCGGGCGGCGCTCGCGACCGGGCGCGGACTGACCGCGGCTCAGGCGAAGTCCGTCGTCCTGGAAGCGGCCCGGGAGCTCGGCGCCGCGGTGAACGTCGGCGGGGTCGTCGACTACGTGGTATGCCCGGGATGCGGCCGGCCGGAGGCGGCCGGGTCCGCGCGGCACTGCCGGTACTGCGACACCGACCTCTACACCACCTGCCCGTCCTGCGGAGCGATGACCGAGGCGGCGGCGGTCGTCTGCCGGCACTGCGGGCACAGCCTGCGCCAGGCCAGGGAGGCGGCCGAGGCGCTCGTCGCGGTGCGCCGCGCCCTGGAGGGCGGTCATCCCCGCCAGGCCGGCGAGATCCTCACGACCGCCCATCCGGTGCTGGCCGCCGTCGGTGGGCCGGTCGCCGGGACGGCGGAGGAACTGGGAGCCCGGGTCTCCGCCGCGCTGGGCGCCGCGGACGCCGGTTGGCGAGCCCTCGCCGAGGCCCGCGCGGCGTGCCGGGCGGATGCGGCGCTCGCCGACGCCCGCTGGCTCGCGGCACAGGCCGCCGACGTCCCCGGCCCCGACGGCCGGAAACCGGCCGAGGTACTGGCCGAGCTCATTGCCGCCCAGGCGGTGATCCGCCGGCGGGTCGAGGCGGCGCGCGCGCTACCACCCGAGGACCAGGAGGCCGCCCTCGCCGCGGTCCTCGCGACGGCGGCGGACAACCGGGAGGCGCTCGCGGCGATGGCGGCCCTGCCGCTCTCCCCGCCGTCCGACCTGACCGCGGTGCCGGGCCCCGACGGTTCGGTGCAGCTGTGGTGGCGGGCTTCGCCCTCGGTCGGGGGACCGGTCTCCTACCGGGTGGAACGCATCGTGCCCGTGGAAGTTAGCGACGGCCAGGGGGTGGCCCCGGGGCGGAGCAGCCTCGGTACCACCCGCTCGACGGAGCTGTGCGATGCCGGCGCCCCCGCCTGGACGCCGGTGCGATACGAGGTGACCGCCCTCTGCGGTGAGCGCCGTTCCGTGCCGGTGGAGGCCGCCCCGCTCGTCTTCACCCGGGACATCACCGACCTGCGGGCCGAGCGCACCGCCGCCGGGGTCCGCCTGGACTGGAGCCTCGGCGGGGCGCTGGCCGCCGTGACAGTGGAGCGGACGGTGGCACCGCCCGCCGCGGTCAGCCAGCCGCCCCGGCGGGCGCGGGGCACCGGCGGCCTCTTCCACGACACCGATGTCGTCGTCGGCGTGACCTATCGCTACCGCGTCTTCGTCGAATACCAGGACGCGCAGGGACGCCCGGCCCGGACCCCCGGGGCCGAGGTGACGCTGGAGGTGGCCGCCCGCCCGCGGCCCGTCCATGACCTCACGGTGGTCACCGCCGCCGGGCGGACCACATTGCGCTGGACGCCGCCGCCCGGCTGGGAGGTGCGGATCTACGCGACCCCGGTGCCGGAGCCGCCGGCCGTCCCCGCCGCCACCGCCCACGTGACCAGTACCGCCCACGTGACCAGTACCGCCCACGCGACCAGTACCGGCCCGTGGCCCTACCCGGGGTCGGGGCCCCTGCCGATGATCGGCATCGGGCCAGAAGGCAGCGACGTGTCGCTCGCTGCCATCACCGATTCGTCACGTCTTGTGGGACTGAGCCGTTCCGGGCAGGTCAGCGAGGCGGCACAGGTCGGCGAGGTCATCTACACGCCGCTGACGGTCCATGGCGGGACGGCCGTCGTCGGCCGGGCCGTGCGTCACCTCGCCATCGAACCCGTGCGGGACCTGCGCGCCGACGATCGAGGCGACTCGATCGTGCTGTCCTTCCAGCTGCCGCCGGGGGTCACCGAGGCGCGGGTGCTCTGGCGCCGCGACCAACCGCCGACCGGACCGGATGATCCCTACGCCGCGGGCGCCAAGGTCACCAACACCAGCCTGGAGATCAAGGGCGGCTGGCATCTCGCCGCGCCGCGGGACGGGTGGGCCTACCACGTGGCCTGCTACCCGGTGTACCGGTCGGGGGGCGTGGCCCGGGTGGTCGCGGCCGGCGTCTCAGTGCTGGCGCGCCCCGCGACGCGTCCTGATCCACCCCCGATGCCGGCGGCGTCCGGGAGCAGCCCGGGAGGCTCGGCCGGCGTGGTTTCGGCCGGCGTGGTTTCGGGCCGGTCGGTGGTCGGTGCCGTCGCCGACCTGATCACGATGCAGTCGCTGGGTGGGCCGACCCAGCCCCGCACCGGGGGCTATCCGTTGCCTACGGCGACGAGTGCTGTGCCGTTGCCTACGGCCACGGGCACCTACCCGCAGCCCATGACCACCGGCCCCCTCCATCCGGTGCCGGTCCGTCCGGTGCCGGTCCGTCCGGTGCCGGAGCACGCGCCGGAGGCGCAGACGAACCCGCCGGCGGGCCCGCCCACCGGCCCCGCGTCACCGCCGCCGGCTCCGGTCGCCCAGCCGACCGTCACCTACACCGTGAGCAGGTCCGGCTGGCGGCGGCGCACCCTACGGGTACAGGTGCACACCACCGGTCCGGTCGGAGATCTGATCCTGTTCGCGCGGCCGGGAACCGTACCGCCGCGGGTGGCCGCGGAGGCCCACGAGCTGTCTCGGCTCGCCGCTGTGGACCAGGCCGGCACCCGGACCATCGACGTCACCCTGGACGGCGCCCAGCTGCCCTGGGGAGTCCGGCTGTTGCCGGCGCTGGTGCACCCGACTGGATGGACCATCACCCAACCACCGGACGACGCACTGGTCATTCGATGATCCGGAGCGATCCTGGGTGGGTGTGCTCTCCGTGGTCCGCTCCAGCTCATTTCTTCTTGTCTTTCCGTTGATTTATGGCGGTTACCTCGGGATTTGTAGCACCAGATCTACAACATATGCGCTACTACGGAAAGTATTCATGAGGGTGCTGTTCCTTGGCTGGGGTGCGCCGTTTACGATTGGCCTCATCACTCCTAGTCCCAGTACCGCCCAGGTGTGTATCGGTTACCTGGGTGGAGCACCTGTCGAATCGTTCCGGCTGCGAGGTCGGGGACGGTCGGGTTCACGGACGGGCACCTGACGGTGCCCGGTCGACTCGCCTGGTGAGGCATGGGTCGAGTCCGGTGGAGCGCTGAGCGGTTGCCGTGCGAGCGGTCCGCTCGGAGGGGACGCTCATCGTGGGTCGTGGTCCGGCCATGCTCCGCCGTCGCGTGCCGGGTGATCCGACGGGAGCATGTCACGCCAACACCGAAAGGCAGCGCGCGAGCATGGCCTCGATCATCCGCGGCCGACCCGCCCCTCCGGTCGGCCGGCCGATTCCCTCAGCCCATCGACGACCCCGCAGCGGCCGGATCCACACCCAGCGTCGGGTCCGGACCGGAGCCCGGATCGGCCTGATAGCCGTGTTCGTGGTGGGTCTCCTCCAGGCGGTCACCCCGCTGGCCCGCGCCGCGGGAAACTCACCGTCGCCGACTCCGGCCGTGTCGCCATCCGCGACGAGCGGATCCAGCCGGGCAGGGGGCGACGCGGGCAGTGGCCGCACGCAGGGCGTTCCGCTCACCACGCTGAGCCCGCAGGCGCGCAGCCGGATCACCCTCGTCCTCTTCGACCAGGACATCGTGCTCGTCGGTGGCCGCAGTTTTACCGCGGGTGATGATGTCACCGTCGTGGCGGAGACGGCCCAGCTGGGCGGCAGCGCGCTCACCCGGGCGGACGCCGACGGCCGTTTCATCCTCGGCTTCCGGGTGCCGGCGGACTTCGCGGGAACCGTCAACGTCAAGGCCACCCAGGGCACGGCCACGGCGACCGACGCCCTTGATGTGACCGGACCGGAGGCGGCCGCCCGGGCGTTCCAGGCCGCCCCGGCTCTTCCCGACGAACCGGTGGTGAAGACGGCGCCCTCGACGTCGCCGTCTCCCAGGCAGCAGGGCGCGTCCGCGGGCACCTCGCCGAGCCCGGCCGTCTCGCCCGCGCCGTCCCCGTCCGCCACGTCCGCCGCCGGTTCGGCGTCCGCCGCGTCGCCGTCCCCCGCGCCGTCCGCGAGCGCCGGCTCGACCGCCCCCGCCAGGAGAACCGCGACGCCGACCGCCACCCCGTCCGGGGCGAGCCCGACCCCCGGTACGGGGTCGACGGGCACCGGCGCCGGTGGGACGAGGTCGGGCCTGCCGTGGCTGTCGGGGTTCCAGTCGCATCAGCTCGCGCAGCTCGTCGAGTTCGGTGACTGGCGCGGCCGGCCGAACGACATCGTCCACGTCTACACGAGCCGCAACCAGGGTTGGGGCGGGCTGGTGGAGCCGTCCTGGCCGGTGGATCTCTTCAAGGGTTTCCAGGGCAAGCTGCTGATCAGCCAGCCGACATTCCCCAAGGGCCAGGGCAACAACGCCGCCTGCGCCCGAGGCGAGTACGACTCCGAATGGAAGAAGCTCGGCAGTTTCCTCGTGGCGCACGGCCGGGCGGACTCCATCATCCGGATCGGCTGGGAGTTTAACGGAACATTCATGTACTGGCACACGGACGCCGACCCGACGGCGTTCCGGGAGTGTTTCCGGAAGATCGCGACCGCCATCCGGTCCACCGATCCCGAAGTCAAGATCGACTGGACTTTCAACGCGCACGCCTCCCCGGTGCCCAGTGGCAACAGCCCCTGGGGCGCCTACCCCGGCGACGAGTACGTGGACTATGTCGGCATCGACCCCTACGATCACTTCCCCCCGTCGAAGGACGAGGCGACGTGGAACAAGCAGTGCGAGGACGTCAACGGCCTGTGCTACGTGATCAGGTTCGCCCGGGAGCACGGGAAGAAGGTCGGCGTCGGGGAATGGGGGGTGGCCTCCTGCAGCGGTGACGGCGGTGGCGACAATCCCTTCTACATCCAGAAGATGTTCGACACCTTCAAGGCGGCCAGCGACGTGATGGGCTACGAGGCCTACTTCAGCGACCCCACTCCCGGAAACGTCTGCTCGACCATCACGAACGGCGGTCAGAACCCGAAGGCGTCCGCCATGTACAAGAAGCTCTTCGGATCCGGCGCCAGTTAGTCGAGTTCGTGGGGGGCGGGCGGCGCCTCGGCCGCCCGCTGCCGACTGGTGGCTGGCCGCTCGCGGACGCTGCGCCGCAGGTCGGCGCCCCGTAGATGGCGCCGAGATGGCCGCCGTGTGTCGGCTGGCTGTCAGTTCCCGCCGTCTGTCGTCGGAGGCCATTCGCCAGGTACCGTCACCGAGAGGCGACGTTTCACGATCTTGCCGGCTCCGGTCGGCGCGCACCGTTGCGGGATGCTCGTCGAACGACGCCCCTGCCTTTGACGAGGAGAACGCTGCTTGCGCCACTTCGCCTTTCTAGGCCCCGAGACGGTTGACGCACTGTTCCTCCGGCCGCCGGAGGACATCGCCGTGAATGATGATCGTCGTCTGCTGGCCACCGCGCTCGGCGCGACCCTCTACGCCCCGGGGACGCGCCCCCGGTTGGCGTCGGACGTGCACAGACAGACCGCGGCGGGGGTGACCTCGATGGTTCTCTGCCTGGAGGACTCCATCGCTGACACCGAGGTGGCCGCCGCCGAAGCCAACGTCGTCGCCGCGTTGCGCGCGCTCGCGGCGGAGCCCCCCTGGGCCGCGGGCGCGATACCACTGCTGTTCGTCCGGGTCCGCGCGGTCGGGCAGATCCCGGATCTTGTCGACCGGCTCGGGCCGGCCGGAGTCGGGTGTCTCGCCGGGTTCGTGCTGCCCAAGTTCGCCGAGGAGGGTGGCGAGGCGGCGATGGAGGCGGTGCTGCGGGCCTCCGAGACGGTCGGTCGCCCGCTGTGGGCCATGCCGGTGCTGGAGAGCCCGCAGGTCATCAACCGGGAGACCCGGGTGGAGGCGTTGTCGGCGGTCCGGCGGCTGGTCGACAAGCACGCCGACCAGGTGCTGGCGATCCGGCTCGGTGCGACGGACCTGTGTGGGCTGTTCGGGCTGCGCCGTGACCGCGACCTGACGATCTACGACATCGCTGTCGTCCGGGACTGCATCGCCGACATCGTGAATATCTGTGCGCGGGGCGGTGACCACGTCGTGACCGGACCGGTCTGGGAGTACTTCGCCCAGCCGGAACGGCTCTTTGTCAGCTCGCTGCGGGTGACCCCGTTCGCGCAGGCGGACCGCGTCGACGGCGGGGAGGATGCGATCCGGATGCGCAGCGAACTGGTCTCCGCCGACCTTGACCGGCTGATCCGGGAGGTCGTTCTGGACAAGGCCAACGGCCTGATCGGCAAGACGGTGATCCATCCTAGCCACGTGCCCGCCGTGCACGCGCTGCACGTCGTCACCCAGGAGGAGTACACCGATGCCGAGACCGTCCTCGACGGGGATGCCGGCGGGGTACGGCCGAGCAGCTACGCGAACAAGATGAACGAGTTGCGTCCGCACCGGGCCTGGGCCGAGGCGGTGATCCGCCGGGCGCGCGCGTTCGGTGTCCTGCGCGAGGGCGACACCTTCGTCGAGGTGCTGGCGGCGACGCACGGTCGTCTCGGCCAGCGGAATGCCCGATGATGGCGACGGCGGGGACGGACGCCCCCACCGGCGCGCCCATCCCTCACCCGGCCGCGCCCGTGCCCGCCCACATCCCAGCGGCCGCCCCCGCAGGGATGTGGCTGTGGACCGCGCTGGGCCTCGATGTCCAGGTCACCGCGGACGTGGCGGGCCAGGGGCTGCACGCCCTGGTGGGACTCGCCCTGCGCCGCAACCCACGCCGGGCGCACCTGTTGGTCAGCCGGGTGCTCGGCAAGCATCTGCCGGTGGCCCCGGCCGAGGCGCTCGCGGCCGGGGCCGGGGTCGCCGCGCTGGTCCGGGCACTGCCCGGCTTCGAGGAGGCCGGAAAGCGGGTCGCGGACCCGCCAGTTGCGGGTTCGCCGGTGCCGGGTTCGCTGGTGCCGGGTTCGCCGGTCGAGCAGCCCGGGGGCCCGCGGACCGGCCCGATCGTGATCGGTTACTGCGAGACCGCGACGGCGTTGGGGCACGCGGTCGCCGACGGTCTCCCGACGAGCCACTACCTGCACACCACCCGGCGGCCGCTGCCCGGTGTCACGCCGATCCTCGAGTTCGTGGAGTCCCATTCTCACGCGACCCACCACTGGCTGATGCCCGAGGACCGCGAGATCCTGCGGTGCGGCGCGCCGATCGTGCTCGTCGACGACGAGCTGTCGACCGGGCGCACCGCCCTCGGCACGATCCGGATCCTGCATGCCCACGCCCCACGCGAGCACTACGTGGTTGCCACGCTGCTCGACGCCCGTCCGCCCGCGGCCCGGGCCGCGTTCGCCGATCTCGCCGACGAGCTCGGGGTCAGGCTGGATGTCGTCGCCCCGCTTACGGCCACCGTCACCGTGCCGGCCGAGATCGCGGCCCGAGCCGCGCGGGTCCGCGCCCGGTTCGCCGGGGGCGCGGACGGTCGGGACGAGGCGCGGGCGACGGGGGCGCTGGTGGCCCACCCGGTTCGCCGGTTGGTGGCCGGCTGGCCGTCCGACCTGCCTGACGGTGGCCGTCATCGCTGGTCGCCGACCGACCGCCACCGCCTCGACGAGGTCGTGCCGCCGGTCGCCGCGACGGTACTGGCCGCGCTGACCCGGCCCGCGGGTCGCACGCTCGTGCTCGGGACGGAGGAACTGATGTACACGCCGATGCGGATAGCGGACGCGCTGGCCCGGACGAGTCCGGGTGAGATCCGCTACCAGTCCACGACGCGTTCGCCGGTCCACCCCGTCGACGTCGACGGCTACGCCATCCGCGCCGCCCTCACCTTCCCCGCGCCGGACGACCCGGGCCGGGCCAGCCACGTCTACAACGTCCGGCCCAGGATGTACGACGACATCGTGGTGGTCGTCGACTCCGTCCCGGACGTCGTCTCCGTCCCGGACGTCGTCTCCGTCCCGGACGTCGATTTTGAGACGGACGTCGCCCCGGGGGCGGACCGGAGCTCTCCCCGTGCGGATACCGGCCTCCACGGCATGCTTACTCAGCTACGCCGATGCGCTCCGGTCACGGTGCTGACGCTGCCCTCCTACCGGCCCTCCTACCAGCCGTCCCCTCGAC
This sequence comes from Frankia sp. CeTa3Moorea, assembly GCF_978021225.1. Taxonomy (NCBI): domain Bacteria; kingdom Bacillati; phylum Actinomycetota; class Actinomycetes; order Frankiales; family Frankiaceae; genus Frankia; species Frankia sp. CeTa3Moorea. The sequence continues at coordinate 33,574 of NZ_CDXDOR010000035.1, forward strand.
CGACCGGTGCGCCGCCCGCCGGTGCGCCGCCCGCCGCCGGACCGCTCACCGGTGCGCCCGGGGACGCCCGGTGAGCGGGATCGGCGCGGTGGATCCCGCGCTCACCGGCACCGTCGGCTCGGGTTCATACGATCCGGCGGACGTGACCTTCCTGCTGACCGACCTCAGCGCGGTCGCCCTGGAGCGGCCCACCGAGGACCGTGAGGAGGCCATGCAGGCCGGCCGGCACTACTCCGAGGACCTGCCGGTCGAGTACCAGCCTGACGCCGGTTACCTGGAGCTCTACCACCGGGCGCTGGACCGGTCGGCCCGCCGGGTCGCGCTCGCCACCGGCCTCGTGGCGGAGCTCGTACGGGTCACCAAGCCCGAGCCGGTCCTGGCCTCGATCGCCCGGGCCGGTACCCCGGTGGGGATCCTGATGCGGCGCTGGTATGGCTGGCGCCACGGGCTCGACACCCCGCACTACGCGATCTCGGTGATCAAGGATCGCGGCGTGGACCTGAACGCGATCCGCTACCTCACCTCCCGGCACAGCCGGGAGGTGCTCCAGTTCGTCGACGGCTGGACCGGCAAGGGGGTGATGACCCGGGTGCTGACCGACGCGGTGGCGCGGCTCGGGCTGGACGACACCCTCGCCGTACTGGCCGACCCGGCTCGGTGCGTGCCGCTCTACGGGACCCGCGACGACTTCCTCATCCCGAGCGCCTGCCTGAACTCGACGGTGAGCGGGCTGGTCAGCCGGACCGTCCTCAACGCCGAGCACATCGGTCCGGATGACTTCCACGGTGCGAAGTACTACGCCGAACTCGCGGCGCACGATCTGTCCCGGCACTTCGTCGAGACGGTGGCGGCCCACTTCCCCGAGGTGGCCGACGAGGTCGCCGAGACCTGGCCGCGGCTGTGGGTCGCCGACCGCAGTCCGACCTGGGCGGGCTGGGCGGCGGTGGAGCGCATCGCAGCCGCGTTCGACATCCCCGACGTGGTCATGGTGAAGCCGGGGGTGGGGGAGACGACTCGGGTCCTGCTGCGCCGGGTGCCCTGGCGCATCCTCATCGCCCCCGACCGGCTCGACGAGCTGGCGCACGTGCTGGCACTGGCCGCCGACCGCGACGTCGAGGTCCAGGAGATGGCGGACCTGCCCTTCTCCTGTGTGGGGCTGGTCCGCCCGGTCGGCGCGGCACCGGTCTTCCACACCCCGAACGCGCGCTGGCGTCCGGACGTCCCGTGACGGCCGGCCCGTCCGCCGCGTCCGGGCCGCGTCATCTGCTGGCCTGTGACCTGGACAAGACGCTGATCTTTTCCCGGCACTCGCTGCTGCTGGCCGACGACCGGCCCGCACCGGAGCTCGTCGAGGTCGAACGCCTCGACGGCGCGCCGATCTCGTTCGCGACGGCGCGGTCGCTGGCCCTGCTCGCCGAGTTGCACGACCTCGCCGTCCTCGTCCCGGTCACCACCCGCACCCTCGCCCAGTACGCGCGGGTCAAGCTCGGGGTCCGGCCGCGCTACGCGATCGCGGCCAACGGCGGGCACCTGCTGGTCGACGGGGTCCCCGATCCGGCCTGGGCGGCGGGCGTGGCGGCCGAGGTCGCCGCCGCCTGCGCCCCCCTGGCGGAGATGGTGGCGCTCGCCGAGCGGTCCGCCGCCGGCGGCTGGGCCCGGCTCGTGCGGGTCGCCGACGGGTTGTTCGTCTACCTCGTCGCCCACGACCGCGCTGGCATTCCCGACCTGACCGGGGAGGCCGAGACGGCGCGGGCTGCGGGCTGGGCGATGTCGGTGCAGGGGCGGAAGGTGTACTTCGTCCCGTCGGTCCTGACCAAGCAGCGCGCGGTGGCCGAGGTCGCCCGCCGTGCCGGTACCGCCCGGCTGCTGGCCGCGGGGGACTCCGTGCTCGACGTCCCGATGCTCGCGGCGGCCGACCACGCCGTCCGTCCGGCCCACGGTGAGCTGCACGAGCTGGGCTGGTCGGGCCCGCATGTCACCGTCACCGCCGCAGCCGGAGTGCTCGCGGGCGAACAGGTGCTGGCGGCGTTCGTCGCGCGGGTCCGGGCCGAGATCGCCGCCGGGAGTCGCTGAACCTCCTCGCGCGACTTCCGGGCCCGTTCAGACCGGGCCTTGGCGCCGCTCCGCCGACCCCGACGGATCAGACCCCGGGCCCTCGACTGGCCGCCGGACCGCCCCGTGCTCGGGGCAAGCCGACGTCACCCTCCCGACTGCCGTCGCACGCGGTGCACTTCACGACCGCGTTCCCAGGGAAGCGGCCGTCCTCGTCGACCTCCTGCCGGCCGGATTCGACCTCGCCTTTGCCGTTGCGGGATGTGCAGTCGCCGAACTCGATCGGCGTGTCGCCGGTCGAGCCGCCTTTCTTCTTTTTGTCCTTGTCGCTGTCGTCACGGACGACTGGCGCGCTACCGCCGCGCTACTGCCGCGTTTCGTGCCGCCGCGTCCGGACGATGCTCCTCCGCGGGTCTCGCCGCGCTTGTTCCACGCCATCGGTTGCTCTCCGTCTACAGTCGACCCCTCCCTGCATCAACGGTAGCGGCGGAACACCCAAGTCGGTACCAGGACAGCCGGAGCTGTAACCGTGCGTCCCTCACGGACGCCGGGCGCGGGAAGGTCAGACTACGGCGATGCGCGCCCCGAGCTGGTCCACCTCGGCGATATCCCACCGGCCCAGATCCCGGTGGAGAGCCCGCGCCCGCGCCGCGACGACTGCGTTCGGGGAATCGACCACCGCGCCCAGCGCGGCGATCCCCGCAACCGCAGCCGCACCCGGGTTCGCATGGTCGCCGTCTAGGTGGCCGGTAGCAACTGCGAGCATGGCGAGGCCAACGCCTTGGTTGTCGTGGACGAAGGTCGCTGCGGCCCGCTCGCCATGATGGATCGCCGTCCTGCCGGCACCTACGGTGTTCGCTGCGGTGAGTGCCGTATAAAGATCCTCTTCGGCGTCGTTCCATTCGGCATCACCCTTGATCGCCGTCCGCATCGAGGCTCGCATGACCACGATCGCCTCTTCGGCCTGGACTGCGGCCCCGGCGGCGGACGCGGCCAGCGCCTCGTATGCGGCTAGCCGGGCCCGCTGGCCCGGATGAGCGTCACGGCGGCCTTTCGCCGCGAAGTCCGCCGCCGTCGCCCAATGGCCCGCGTCCATCGCAATCCATGACTGCAATCCAGCGACTCGGCCTGTCAGCAGAGGATCGTTCACAGCCGTCGCGTGCTCTTCGGCGATCGCCGCGAACCGTCGGCCAAGACGGCTGTCCCCACCGAAACGTGCGACGGTCGCGAGTTCGGCGGCGAACTGGCCAGCGAGCCGCGTCAGCCGCGGCGCTACAGCGAGCTGCACACGTCGGGCGAGCATCCCTTCTACCTGCTGCCATGCTTTGAATGCCCCGGGAAACAGGATGCTGGGCGCTACGGCGCATAGATCACGGTTGAGGTCAACGAGCTGCGCTTCGAGCTCGGTAAGGGTGAAAGTCGCTGGCCGGGCAGCGTCAATCTGATCGCTGACCGCGCCGGTAGCGGCGAGCACGGTAGCCGCGGTGAGTCCGCCCACCTCAAAGAGCTGGCGTCTGTCCGTCGCCCCCACCCCCCTCGTCGCTACCACTGTCCGCCCCAGGATAGGGAGTAGTCCACCCTCGGGAAGGGCGAGCTTCGCTTCCTTCGCGGCATCCTCGGCCTTCGCCACCTGCCATAAGTAGATCAGCTGCCCCTCGCCGTGCAGCTCCCGGTCAAGCCCTGCTACGACGTGATCGACAGGGAGACGCTTCGGTTTCTGGTGCTGATGGCCCCGCAGCGCCGCGGACACGGTGTACCGGTCGGATCCGATCGCATCGGCGATCTTCGTGTAGCTCGTCGCAGCGCGACGATAGAGCTCCTGCGCGAGGGCCGTGTAGGCGGCCAGCGCGCCTTCCGGCGGGTGATCGGTGGGCACGGTGGGCTCCCTCCCGGCCGCGGCGAATCGAGAGCTGGCAGCTCTCGCGGGGGAGAACTGCTCTCAGTCTGTCGCAGATCTGCGCCGGAGTGTGTCATATCCCTACCGGCGGATGTGCCGGCCGGCATCCGGAGGACAGGGAGGATTCGTGACACTGACGGGCTCTCCCTGCGGGTTGTTGGCTGCTGCCGCCGAAGGTGGCCGCCCCCGCGCCGGATCGCCGACCATCGGCGGCGGATCGCCGGGCGGGTGGAGGGCGGCCATCTATGCCGGGAGGGGGAGCGGGCCCCACCGCTCGCGGGCATCCTCCCCCTCCCGGACCCTGCCGACCCGCCGGCCCGGAGCGAACTGGATTCCCCGGCGGGACACACCGGCG
>NZ_CDXDOR010000036.1:0-30777 GCF_978021225.1 Frankia sp. CeTa3Moorea
GCGCTGCCCTCCCACCCGGCCGCGTCGTATCCCGGGGATACCGCGGGCGGTGGAATCGCGCCCGAGTCGCCCGAGTCGCCCGAGTCGCCCGCCCGTCCGGAGGCGATCCAGGCGGCCGAACCGCAACCCGTGGTCGCGGACACCCGATCCGCGGACACCCGATCCGCGGACACCCGATCCGTGACCCCATGGTCCGTACCTGCCCGGTCCGCAGACCCCACGGCCCCGGGAGACCCGCGGTCGGCGGAGCGGAAGGCCGCCCGGGCCGAGGACGCCGAGTCCCTGGACCGTCCCGTCCGGCCCGAACCGATCCGCGGCGAGGTCGCTCGCCGGACGGCCGCGACGGGGCGAGGCGTTCCCGGCGGCCGCCCCAGGGTGGGGTCCGCGTCCGGGAACGGGCGATCAGGCGTGAATTCCCGGGCGGCCGTCGCGCCGGCCGGTCCGCAGCCCGTGACATCCGCCACGTCTCCCACCGGGACAGCCGCCAAGCCGTCGGTCCCGGGCTCGGCGCAGGTGCCTCCCGTCGCCGCCGTGGAGCGGGGCGGGACAGCCCCCGCCGAACCGGAGCCGTCAGCCCCAGCCGCCGGTACAGCAGCGCGATCCGCTCCCGCCGAACCGGCCGCGGCAGCGGGCACCGATGCCGCCGCAGCCGCCGTGACCTCGGCACCAGCCGCCCGCGCCGCCGGATTCGGCACAGGTTCCACGCCCGGGGCGCGCCGCACGGCGGCCCGGCGGGAAGCCTCCGCCAAGGCTCCCTCCGCGCAGACGGAGGAGGCGGCGCCGGACGGGACCGACGAAACGACCGTAGACACATCGAACGCCTCCGCTGCGTCACGGGCACGTCCGAGTAACACCACCCGTGGGAGCGAACGTCCGGCAGGCGGTCGACGCGGACGCAAGTCAGTGCCAGCATGGGACGATATCGTCTTCGGTGCCCGACGTCCCTGATCAGACGACCGGGCGCCCGAGACGGGTACCCGTCCGTGGTATGGAGGACCACGGACACCACGCCGCTCTGGATGCAACGACGCCGCGAGAGCCGGCTGTGAGTAAACCGTCACATGGTCAGCTGGAACGTCTGACCGCCTAACACAGTTGGAGTAGATGTGACAGGGACTACCACGAAGCCGACGCTGACCAATCTTGATCGTTGCGACCGGTGCGGTGCCCAGGCCTACGTGCGGGTCGTGCTGCCCGGGGGCGGCGATCTCCTGTTCTGCCGACACCACGCGAAGTCGCACGACTCGAAGCTGCGTGAGATGGCTGTTGAGTATCACGACGAGACCGACAAACTCAGCGTGTCCTGAGCTCGGCCGCCCAGGCACACTGAAGGGACACATCGCGATCTAGCGATGTGTCCCTTTTGGTGTATCCAGTCTGATATATTCAGATTCCTGGTTGCTTCCTCGCTGCTGGCCAGCGGCCCATCCGTTACTCCGGGTGGCCTCCGCCGCGATCACCCACTCCGTTCCTGGATGCCCTTCGGCACCCAGGAACGCCAGGCCATACGGTGGGGGCCGTGTCCGCCACGGGAAACAAAGCACCGGCTCCCGTGGCATCGTCCCCGGTGAGCGGCCGCTGGATGGTGTTGCTGCGCAGAGTGGCCGTCGAGGTGAATCCCGGGCTGCTGACGCGGGCCAGAAACCATCACGCCGCGGCCTGGACCGCCATCCGGCGCAGCACGCTGTTCCACCGGCTGCCCCGGGGACCCCTGCGACTGGCCCGTCGGACCATCACCAATGCCTGGCGGCACCGGGTCCTGGGGCTTGCGGCCGAGGCGGGATTCTGGCAGCTGCTGTCCCTGCCACCGCTCCTGCTGTCGTTGTTGGGAACCCTCGGCTACGTCGGTGACGCCATCGGGGCCGACGCCCTCGACAGCGCCCGGCAGAGCATCCTTCGCGGCGCAGGCGACCTGCTGACCGAATCGGTGGTCGACGACGCGGTGCGCCCGACCATCGACCAGATCCTCTCCCGTGGCCGACCAGACGTGATCTCCATCGGTTTCGTGCTGTCCCTGTGGACCGGGTCAACCGCGATGGCGACCTTCGTCAACACCATCACTATCGCCTACGGCCAACGCGATCTGCGCTCGGCGGTGCGCAGCCGGCTCCTGGCGCTGTGGTTGTTTCTCGCCCAGGTGGCCAGCGGGGTCATTCTCCTGCCTGCGCTGGTCCTGGGGCCCGAACTGATCTCGCGGATCTTCGACGCCGGTCGCCATCCCCTCGTCAGCACCCTGATCCCACTGCTCTACTGGCCGGTCGTGGGACTCGTGGCCCTGGCGATGCTGACCTCGCTGTACCACCTCTCGCTGCCGGTACGCCAACCCTGGTGGCGGGCGCTGCCCGGAGCGATCCTCGCGCTCGTCTGCTGGCTCGTGGGCAGCGGCGTGCTGCGATACTACCTGGAGATCGTGTTCAGTAACGAACTGGTCTACGGCTCGCTCGGATCACCGGTGGCGGTGCTGCTGTTCTTCTACATCACCGCGCTGGCCGTGCTGTTGGGCGCGGAGCTCAACGCGGCGCTGGACGAGCAGCCGCCGCGCCGTCGGGGCAGCCACTCGGCACCGAACGCCTCGAGGCCACCTCAATAGGTGCAGGACACCCCGCCCGCGTCACCCGGGACGGACCTTCCCGCCGCGCTGGCCGGGGACCAGACCACCGGTACCGCAGCGGACACCGGTACCGCAGCGAAGGAGCCACCCCCCGCGCCAGCCGGGAGTGCGCCGGTGGAGCTCCCGTCGGCGACACGACCGCCGAAGGGCTTGAGGAAGGCGCCCAGCTGGGCTGGCTCAGGAACTAGGACGCTCTGCCCCCCGCGAGTGCCAGCTGCCGCCGGCACCGTCGTGAACGCGACGCCGCCCGATCCGATCGCCTGCATCCGCACCGCGAGAAGCCGGAGGTCGGCGAGAGAGGTGGCCTCGTCGAGCGTCAGCGCCGAGGTGGCGGAGTCGACCACCCCGAGCAGCTTCGCCGGGTTGAGCAGGGTGTCCGTCGACGCGATCCGCTGGAAGACGGCACCGAGGAACTGCTGCTGGCGGCGGATGCGGTCGATGTCGCTCTCGGGCAGGCCATACCGCTGCCGGACGAAGGAGAGGGCCTGCGCCCCGTTCAGCGTGTTCTCGCCGACCTGACCGGAAAACCCGGAGTAATGGTCGTGCAGGTTGTCGAAGCCCCGTGCCTTCAGCTCGGGGGGAAGCTCCTTGATGCAGACGGTGACCCCGCCAAGGGCGTCCGTCATCCCCTGGAAGCCGATGAAGTCGATCTGGACGTAGTGGTCGACCCGGATCCCGGTGAGGTTCTCGATCGTGGCCACAAGCAGGGACGGCCCGCCGTAGGAGAAGGCGGCGTTCAGCTTGGACCGCTGCGCCGCATGCTGCGTGCCCGCCGCGTCGGTGTACGCGGGGATCCGCACCCACAGATCCCGGGGGAAGGAGATGAGGGTCGTCGAACCGTCGCCGTCGAGGTGGGCGAGGATGGTCGTGTCCGACCGCTGCCCCTCGACCTGGCCGAACTCGCCGCTGGTCCCCGTCCGGGTGTCCGACCCCACGAGCAGGATGTTCTGCGTTCCACCCGATGCGGACGCCGGCCGGTCCGCGCTGGCGGAGAAGGTCAGCGGGATGTGGCGCACCCTGCCGTCGTAGTGCTTCAGCACGGCCCAGCCACCGGTCGCCAGGATGAGGACGAGGGTCGCCAACACCGCGGCCACGGCGGTGAGACCGCGCCATAAGCCGCTCTGCCCGGGTTCCGCGGGACCCTCCGGGGCCGGCCGGTCGTACCGGGGCTCGGCCGCCGGATGATCGACGGGGTACCGGCCGTAGGGATCGGGGTAGGCGCCCGGAGGTACGCGCGGCTCGTCATCGTGGCCCCGCGGAGCGGGCCGGTGCTCCCGGCGCGGCCACTGCCCGACGGGCCAGTCCTCCTCGGGGGCCCGGCGCGGGTCCCGCGGGTCACGGACGGACCGGCCACGCCGCTCGCCATCCCGCCGTCCCGCCGTCCCGTACCGTTCCGGACGATCCGGAGGCCAGGTCATGGCCGCGTCCTCCTCCCCCATCCACCGGGATGAGATCATCCGCGCCAATGGCGCCGCCCGAGGCCGGGACCGTCCACCACCGGCGCGAACCCGCCGGACCACCTTGGCACGACGTGGGCGCGGACGGACCGGAACCCTCCCGGACAGTCTTTTCGATGGTGACGGGTGACGGGCGTCATGGCATTCCCAACGGGTTGTCGGATGTGCGACCTCGCAGGCCCCCGGCCGGCCCACGGACCGTACGGGCTCCGACGGCGCCACCCGGACCGTCCCGGCCGAGCCGAGCGGTGGCAGACCCCCGGGTGGCGCCGAGCATCAAGACCGGTCGCGGGCCCGATCCCGATCCTGCGATCCCGACGACAACCACCGATATCGGGATGCGCGACAATGATGCCGGTCTCCGGTGGTGTTCGCGACACGCAGTGCAGTGCCCGAACCGAGTGCAGTGCCCGAACCGCACGATGCCGGTGGCTATCGGACCGGCATTACGGCACGCCGAGGACGTCCGCACCCGGACCGACCCGGTCCGTGCAACGTGGACCCGCCTTCCCCGCCGACCGGAAGATGAGTTAACGGTCCACGACGGAAGGTCACAGCCGGCCGGATCCCTCAGATCTCCCACAACCGATTGCGTGCCCTCGTTAACTCACCCGAAGTGGGAGGAACAGTCTTCGTGGAAGGGTCCGAAGGCGGCGAAGTGGGTAGCGGCGCCCGGACCCATGTCGCGACGCGACCGCTCACATCGGCCCGGCATCATCGCGGCGGTGCGATGCACCAAATGCCCGGCGGACCAACGACGGGAAGTCCGGGTAGCGCGCGGGGCATGGCGGTACGCCTCGCGCGCTACCCGCCGTCCACAACGGGGCCTACCGTTAACGTTATGAGTGCCCAGTCCCACCAAAGCTCACCTCCACCGACCGGCCCGGGGGTGCCCGAGAGCGCGCCGGCCGGGCGTGATCCGAACCTCATCACGGCCGACGAGCCGGGCGTTGTCCCCACCGGGGCCGGTGAACCTCCGGCATCGGATGATTCCGTGCGCGAACCCGGGCAGGCCAACCACGACGAGGAACCACACGCGGCGTTCCGGCGGTTTATGTCGACCGGGTGGGCGCCGATTGACGACGCTGTGCCATCCCGCGATGACTGCGCACCCTACACCGCGAAACGTCGCGCCTTGTTGGGTTCGCGGTTCCCGGCGGACGCGCTTGTGGTGCCGAGCGGCGGTCTGCGGGTACGGGCAAACGACACAGATTTTCCGTTCCGTCCCGGAAGCGACTTCTTCTGGCTGACCGGCTGCCATGAACCGGATGCCGTGTTGGTTCTGCTACCCAACGCGGCCGGTGAGCATGATGCGGTGCTCTATGTCGCCGGGCGGTCCGACCGGTCGAGCTCCGCCTTCTACACCGACCGGCGATACGGGGAACTGTGGGTCGGTCCCAGACCGGGGGTTCGGGAGACCGCGGCACAGCTGGAGATCGAATGCCGGCCGCTCACGGAGCTCGCGGACGCGCTCGCGCGGTTGGCACCGGGAAACACCCGGGTACTACGCGGAGTCGATCCGGTCGTGGACGGTTCGGTGCTGCGTTGGCCCGGCCGGGGTGGGCCAGGAACCGACCGCGATCTGGCCCTCGCACAGGCCCTTTCCGAGCTGCGGCTGCTCAAGGACGACTTCGAGATCGCCCGATTGGACGAAGCGATCGCCGCGACCGTGCGCGGCTTCACCGAGTGCGTGGGAGAAATCGGTCGGGCGATGGACCTGCCCAACGGAGAACGATGGTTGGAAGGGACGTTCTGGCGGCGGGCCCGGGTGGACGGCAACGATGTGGGATACGGTTCCATCGTCGCCTGTGGCCACCACGCCACGACGCTGCACTGGGTCCGCGACGACGGGCCGGTACGCGCCGGTGATCTCGCCCTGCTCGACATGGGGGTCGAGGGACGGTCCCTCTACACGGCCGACGTCACCCGCACGCTCCCGATCAACGGACGGTTCACCGAGCTGCAGCGCCAGGTCTATGACGTGGTTCTTCGCGCCCAGCAGGCCGGGATCGACGCGGTCCGGCCGGGAGCGTCCTTCCTGGATCCGCACCGGGCCGCCATGCAGGTCATCGCCACGGCGCTCGACGACTGGGGGCTCCTGCCGGTCAGTGCGCAGGAGTCGCTGACCGAGGACCCACGCTCCCCGGGAGGGGGCGTCCATCGCCGCTATACCCTGCACTCCACGTCGCACATGCTCGGGTTGGACGTGCACGACTGCGCGCAGGCGCGCGACCAGACCTATCGCGACGCGGCGCTGGAACCGGGCATGGTATTGACGGTCGAACCGGGCCTGTACTTCCAGCCGGACGACCTGACGGTTCCGCCGGAGCTGCGGGGCATCGGCGTCCGGATAGAAGACGACATCCTGGTCACCAGGGATGGAAGGCGGAACATGTCCGCCGCACTTCCGCGAACCGCAGAAGACGTCGAAAACTGGATGGCCCGGCAGCTGCCGAACTGACGGAACGAACAGATCTGGCGACAGACTGCGTTGGCGGCGACGCCAATAGTTCCTGCCACACCGGCCCGGTCGGTGTGGCAGGAACCTGACCATGCAAAACCTGATCACACGATCTTCGGTCCGCCGGATCGCGCGGCCCGTCGTCCAATACCACGGGCACTACCGCTACAAGGGGTTCCACTGCCCCGGTCCCTGCCCCGGAAAAGCAGTCAAGACCAGGATCAGTGGGCCTTGTCGTACGCCTCGACGATGTTGGAAGCGATACGCCCCCGGTCACTCACCGTGTAACCGTTGCTGCGCGCCCACTCGCGAATGTCGGCGGTACGGTCGGTTCCGCCGGTACGGCGCGAAGCGGCACGCACACCACGCCGGCCACCCGCCGCCCGACCGCCAGAACGGCGAGCCGCGGTGACGAACGGAGCCAACGACTCACGCAACTTCGTGGCGTTCTTCTCCGACAGGTCGATCTCATACTGCGCACCGTCGAGTCCGAACCGGACGGTCTCGTCAGCCTCTTCTCCACTGAGATCGTCAATCAACGAGACGATGGTCTTCTGGGCCATGCCACTCTCCTTCAGGTCAGCGGACCGCAGAACTCACGCGTCTATTATTACCACGAGAACGCGGGGAACCGTCACGCCTGGTTCGCCGGACTCGCAAGCTTGGGTCGCCGAAGACGAAGTCAGCGCTCAACGCACGCCGCTCTGGCAGTCGGAGTGCGGAACCCAAAGACAGGGAGCAAGCTCCACATGATAGAGGGATGATCATGTTCTGCGAATCACACCTTCCCAGTCGAAAGGCCGGCCGCAAGCGGACAGTTGGGCAGGCGTGGACCGGGCGGCGTCCATGTCCTCCGACCTTGGGACACCGATCGTGTTCGTCTACCGACTCCCGTGGACGATTGCCCGGCAAACGGCGGGCAACAGCCGTCGGCGCCTTTGGGGTGGTGGTGCCGCGAGCGGAACCGACCGGTACGAATGCCAAAGGGGATCGCCGCGCCGGATGAGTACCCCTGATTCCGGCGCCGCTGCTATGGGCCGACCCACGGACGAGTACCCGCGCACGTGGGTGGTAGACGGTGCCAACGTGATTGGCTCCCGGCCCGACGGGTGGTGGCGGGACCGCCCAGGAGCGGCCGGACGGCTGGTCGACGCTATTTCGGCGCGGATCATCCGTCCCGGCACGCACCCGCGGCCATCATCGAGGCCGGAATGGCCTGAGCGGATCGTGGTCGTTCTCGAGGGTGCGGCGCGAGCCGGAGTTCCCGAGGGAACCGTACGGCCCGGAAAGATCACACCCGAAAAGGTCGGGCCCGCGGGCGTCGCGCCCGAGAAGGGCCGCCACGTTCCAACGAGGGCGGACCGCGCGGCACCGACCATCGTCGTCGTGCACGCCCCCGGGCACGGCGACGACGCCATCGTGGCGGCGGCGCGCGACGCGGTCGCGCCCGTGGTCGTCATCACCTCGGATCGGCAACTTGCCGTCCGGCTGAGGTCGCTCGGCGCGGGTGTGCGACGGTCGGGATGGTTGTGGGACCTGCTCGACGAACGATGAACGACGGCCGGTCAGCGACGGCTCCCGGGACGACCGGCGGTCGGCGTCCGGCTCGCCGGCCGGCCCACGAACGGACGAGCCCGGAGAGGGAGCACGACGGCCGCCACGAAAAAACACACCGGCGATACCGGAAAAGGCGCGCTACGACGGGCTGAGGCCGCTTGACGGGGATGGATGGCCCACCGGGCCGTACGCGCAACGCCGGGACCGGACGGCGACTCGGGACTGGATCACGTCGGGAAAATCACCGCACCCCGCCGATCGTGCTCACCCGGCCATCGACCGACTCCGGTCGCGGCCGATCGGCCCATGAACGGACAAACACCCCGCGGCACAGGCTCAGACCCGCGGCACAGGCTCAGACCCGCGGCACAGGCTCAGACCGAGGCGGACACCGGATGCCGGGGAGGCGGTCCGGCGGCAAGCCGGGCGGTGTAGCGACCGGCCGCCACGCCGACATCCAACGGAATCCCGAAGCAGGAGGACAGCGCCTCCGCGGTGAGTACCTGCGCGACCGGACCGGCCGCAAGCACCTGGCCGCCGCGCACCAGCAACGCGTGGGTCACCCCGACCGGGATCTCCTCCACGTGGTGGCTGACGAGGACGAGGACAGGAGCGGTGGGGTCGGCCGCGAAGCGGGTGAGCCGCCGCATCAACGCCTCCCGCGCACCCAGATCGAGCCCGGAGGCGGGCTCGTCGAGCAGGAGGAGTTCCGGGTCGGTCATGAGGGCCCGGGCGATGAGCACACGCTTGCGCTCTCCCTCGGAGAGGGTTCCGAAGCGCCGGTCGGCCAGTCCACGGCACCCGAACTGGGTCAGCAGGCCGGCCGCGCGGGTGAGATCGACCTCGTCGTACTCCTCGTCGGCGCGGCCCAGCACGGACCAGCCGGCGGTCACCACCGCGTCGAGTACCCGCTCGTCGGCGGGTGGCGTCTCCACCAGCGCCGGACTGACGACACCCACCCGGTATCGTAGATCGAGAAGGTTGACCTTACCGAGACGGGCGCCGAGCAGGTCGACCGTGCCCCTGGTGGGAAACAGCCGGCCCGAGGCCACCTGCAGCAGGGTCGTCTTCCCGGCGCCGTTGGGACCGAGGACCACCCAGCGCTGGCCGGGGAACACCGCCCACGACACGTTCCTGAGCAGGTATGACCCATCTCGCACGACATTGACATTGTCGAGGCGCAGCACCGCGTCCGGCATGCAGCTCACGTTACGCGACACCAGACTTCCCGATGCCGCCGGGACGGCCCGGTCCACCCGTATCAGGCCGTCTCGTGCCGTATCTGGCAGATCAGCCCACCACCCGGTCAGCCCGCCACCCGGTCAACCCGCCACCCGGTCAACCCCGCCCCGGCCGTCCGGATGGATTTCACCTGTCGGACTGGGATAAATCAGACATATCTAACAGACCACGCAATTGGCCCTCCATGGCCATGGCGTCAGTCCGGTTCGGGCGGGGTCGTCCCGGTCAGGTCGATCTCGGCCCACACTGCCTTCCCGTCGGCGACCGGACGGACGCCGTGCCGAACGGCGAGCCGGGAGACCAGGTGGAGCCCGCGGCCGGCCTCATCCTCGGCCGCGGCATGGCGCCGCCGCAGCACCCGGCCGCCACCGTCGGCGACCTCCACGACGGCCCGGTCGCCCAGCAGGCGCAGCCGCACCGACAGTGGTGGGCGACCATGCCGCACCGCGTTGCTCGCCAACTCCGACAGCACCAGGATGATGGTGTCGACGACCTCCGAGGCCAGCGTCGCGTTCTCCAGCGCGAGCCTGGCCTGGGCCCGCACGGCGCGCAGGCTCGCCGCACCGTCGAAGGTGGCGTCCAGGAGGGCCGCCGCGGCCGTCAGTTCACCGGGCAACCGGGCGAACAGAAGCGCGACGTCGTCGGCCGCCGCCGCGTCGATCGTCCTCCCGACCGTCCCGTCGACCGCCGTCCCGTCGGCCGTCCCGGAACCCACCGGGCCGGAACCCACCGGGCCGGGGGCGACGGCGGGACCGAGACCGGCACACGCCGCGGTGACCAGGTCGTCCAGATTCGCGGTGAACCTGTCGCTGGTGCGGGCGAGCGCGGCCGCGAGCTGCGAGACTCCGGCGTCGAGGTCGCGCGCACGTCCCCGGACGAGCCCGTCGGTGAACAGGGCGATCAGATATCCCTGTCCCAGTCGCACCGTGTACTCGGTCACGTCCGACCGGGCCACCCCGAGTGGAGACCCCACCGCCATGTAGAGCCTGGAGACCAGCCCGTCCGGCGCGACGACCAGGGGCGGCGGGTGCCCGGCACTCGCCAGCGTCAGCACCCCGCTGTCGATCTCGACGACCGCGTAGATGCAGGTGGCGATCTCCTCCCCGGGCAGGTCCGCGACGATGCCGTCCAGCAGCGTCAACACCTCGGCCGGGGGAAGATCGAGACGGGCGCAGGTGCGGGCCGCCGCGCGCAGCTGCCCCATCACCGCGGTCGCCCGGATCCCTCGGCCCATCACGTCGCCAATCATCAGGGCGACTCGCCCGGCTCCCAGGTCAATCACGTCGAACCAGTCGCCACCGGCGTCGTCACCGACCCCGCCGGGCAGGTAACGGGTGGCCACCTCGAGCCCGGACGGGACGGCGGGCGGAGAACCGCGCAACGCCTCACGCAGTGCCAGCGCATTGCTGCGCTCGGCGGCCCCCCGATCGATCCGGTCCAGGACGACCCCCACCCGGGCGGCGAGTTCGGTCAGCAAGAGCAGATCCGCTTCGGTGAACGGAGGTCGATCCGCAACGGCAGTCACACTCAGTACGGCGACGACGTGGCCGACCCGTACCACGGGTACGACAGCCATCGTGTGGGCCCCCACCTGGCGGATCCACCGCTCGGCGTCGGCCGGCGGATCCCACTCGCCCGCTGCCAGTGCGGCGATCAGCCGCTCGCCCTGGCGGGCGGCCCGGGCGAACGGACTCGTCGGCGACGTCGCCGCGCCGGCCCCCAAGGCGAACGGAGGCACCGTGCCGAGCCCGTCACGAGCCACGACAACGAGCGGATGCAGCTCGGGCACCGGCTCGGCCGCCCGGTCCCCCGCCGTCTCCTCGAGACCCCCCTCGGCCGCGGCTCTGTCCCCGGCCGCGTCCCCGGCTCTGTCCCCGTCCCCGGCTCTGTCCCCGGCCGCGGCTCTGTCCCCGGCCGCGTCCCCGGCGTCAGCCCCGTCCCGGACGGGCACCGCGGCACCGCTCCAGGACGCCGGGACGGGAGCGGGCGTGCCGGTGACAAGCTGGACGACACACAGGTCGGCGACCTCCGCGACGATCAGCTCGGCCAGGGAGCGCAGGGCGACGGGAGGCTCGACGGCCGCGGCCACGATCCCGGTGGCTCGCTCCAGCAGCCGAAAGCGGCTATCGGCGAGTGCCAGGGCGGCCTGCGCCTCGCGCGTCGCCGCCAGGGTCCGATGACCGCGCGCGGCGTCGGCGGCGAGCTGTTCGTAGCCGGTGGCCCGTTCCAGGGCCTGCGCGCAGGCGTCGGCGATCGCGACGAGGGATGCCTGATCAGCGGCGGTGAACTCCCGCGCCTGGCGGAACCCGAAGGTCACCACGCCGAAGGGTGCGCCGCCCCCGACGGCCAGCGGCAGCATCGCCCAGGCGTGCTCACCCGCCGCGGCGGCGACGTCGGCGACCTCCGGCACCGGCCAGCGGGCGAGCAGCTCGTCGCGGTCGACGAGAAACAGTGCACGACCGCCCCGCATGACCTCCGCCAGCGGATGTACCGCGCCCAGCGCCACCTCCGACCATCGGGCGAGGCCGTCGGCGGGACCCGGCGGGGCGTGGAAGAGTAGCTGGTCGTGCGCCTCGTCCACGAGCGCGACGCCCCGGCTGGCGGCCCCGGCCATCCGTCCCCCGACGTCGAGGACGGTGGCGACGACGTCGTCCACGGTCAGGGTCCGGGCGAGCGCCACGGCCAACGTCGCGGTCTGTTCGGCCCGTTCCGTCGCGATCCGGGCCCGCTGGTCGGCCGTGGCCCGGTCGGCCTCGGCGGCGCGTACCTCGGTGAGATCGCGGATCACCCCGAGCCACTCGCCGGGCCGGCTGTTCGGCCGGCCGGCCGCCGGCATGGGAACGATGCGGGCCTCGACCACCCGCACGGCGGTGCGGTCGCCTCCGCCACCGGAGATCCGGAACTCGGCCTCGAAGGTCTCACCGTGCTCGATCGCCCCGCGCCAGGCGCGCCCGACCCGCTCCCGGTCGTCGGGATGGACCACGCCGAGCCAGCCGAACCCGGCCAGCTCCGCCGGATGCCGCCCGGTGAAGGCCCGCAGACGGGGCAGATCGGCATCGAGTGCCCCGTCGCCTTCGGCATGGAACACGTCCATCGCGGCGGCGTCCACGAGGCCGAGGTAGCGTGCCTCGGCCCGCGCCCGCTCCCCCTCGACCGCCCGCGTCCCGCTGGCGTCGATCGCGACGAACGCCACGCCCACCAGCCCGACCTGAGGGTCGTTCACCGGATACCAGCTGGCGAGCCACGTCTGCGGCGGTCCGGAACCATCGGTGGCGACCACGACCTCCAGGTCCACCACCGGCTCGCCGGTGCGCAGCACCCGTGCCAGCAGAGCGTCGAGTTCCTGGCCGGTGTCGCCGAGGAGCTCGGAGACGGTACGGCCGAGGTGCTCGTGGACCGGCCGGCGGTCGAACCGGGCGAGTGTGTCGTTCACCCGCAGGAACCGCCCGGCCCGGTCGAGCAGGGCGAGACCGGCCGGGGCCCACGCGAACAGCGCGTCCAGCATCACGAACGTGGCCACGGGGTCGGTTCCCGGGGCGTGTCCGGGCGGGGGAAAACCGGCCCGGCCCGGTCCCGGAAGCCCCGCCGGATCGGACCGGCGCATCCCTGGCGTATCCGGCGTGCGGCGCGGCTCGGTGCCGTCGATGACATCCCGTATGACCGGCTCGGCGGTCACGGCCGGAGCGGCCGGCCGGGCGACCATGGGCCAGCCCTCGGGTAGCTCGGGTAGCTCGGAGCCGGCTCCCCGGTCCTGACGGGGGCCGGTATCCGGGCCGGGAGCGTGCTTAGGGCCGGGGACCTGATTCGGGCCGGGATGCGCGCGTGGGCCGGGGTTGGTGTGTGGTCCAGGGCTGGTGTGTGGGCCGGCCGGCGGTCCCCCTTGGGACCGGGTGACCGGAGTCGGTCCCGGGGAGACATCCCCCTGGCCGGACGGAACAACGCCCGATGGCCGGGAGGCGGATCCCGGGGGGCTCACGGAGAAGCGCGCACCCGCGGGCCCCGCGCCCACTGGCCCCAGATCCACCGGCCCCAGATCCACCGGCCCCAGATCCACCGGCAGCGCCTCCGACAGCCCGACGTTCGCCGGCCGGTACATCGGCACGAGAGACGCCTGCCCAGGCATCCCCTCTACGGGGGTACCAGGCGTCCCGGCAGCTCCCGCAGAATCAGGGGAGAGCATCGGGAATGCGCCGGAAGCGGGCCAGACGGGCGGCTGCGCGGAGTGCGGCGACGTCATGGGAAACGATTGTGGACGGCGTGCGCATGTTGTGCTGAACCGCCCCGGGTAGTCGCCCCGTCCGGAGTCGGGCGGTTCGGTGTCCAGAACCGCCGAGGTCCGACGTCCGCGCGGGGCGCCGACGGCCCAGCGACGATCTCCACGGACAGCACGGTCACCCGCCCAGTCGACACGATCACTGGATCCAACGTGAGATGAACCACCTCCGGCACGTCGTCGGCGAGCCGGGCGATCCTGAGGACCAGGTCCTCCAGCGCGGCGATGTCGACCGGCGTCGAGCCGAGGTATCCCAGCAGCAGCGGCGCCGCCCGCACCGAACGCACGAGGCGCGCCGCGTCGACGTCGGTAAGGGGAAGGATGTGGTGTGCGCGGTCCCCCAGCAGCTCGGTCGCGGGGCCCGCGAGGCCGAACGAGACCAGGGGACCGTACCGGGGATGCTCCTCGGAACCGACGACCACCGGCACGCCGACCGGCGCCATCCGCTGGACGACAATCGGCACCTCCACCCCGAGCTGGGAGCGCAGCGACGCCCATGCCGCCCGCACGGCTGCCGCGTCGGGCAGGTCGAGACGCTGACCGCGCAGGTCCGGACGATGCCGGTAGGGTCGCGGCCGCGCCTTGAGCGCCACCGGATAGCCGCGCTGGCCCGCCGCCTCGACGGCCCGGCGCGGGGACGTCACCAGGACGGCCGGCTCCACCGTAACGCCGTAGCAGTCCAGCAGGGCGGTGGCCTGATCCTCCGGAAGGCGACCGGTGAGTCCGGCGACGAGCGAACGCGCCTCGTCTGCCCGCACCGCCGTCGTCGGCACGGTGCCGATCGGGCGTGCCCGCCACTGGGCGTAGCCCACCACCCGGCGCAGCGCGGCGAACTTGCGGGGATTACCGAAGGTCTCCAGATGCATAATCATCGCGTCGGTCCCGGGGTCCTCCTCCCAGTACTGGAGCAGGTCGTTACCGCTCACGTCGGCCCGGTCCCCGGCGGAGACGAAGACCGACAGACCGACCTCGCGCGCGGCCGCCGCCAGGATGGCCCGGCCGAACGGACCCGACTGGGAGTAGCAGCCGATGCGGCCGGCCGGGGGCATCCGGGGCACCATCGAGGCGTTCAACCCCGCCGCCGGATTCTGGATGCCCATGCTCGCCGGGCCGACCACCCGCATGCCATCCGCCCGGGCCTCGGCCACCAGGGCCGCGTCTGCGGCGGCGTCGCGCTGGTCGGTGAGGACGACCAGCCCCCAGACCCCGGCCCGCCCGCAGGCGGTGACGACGTCAGGCACCTGCGCGGGCGGCACTCACACCACGGCCAGGTCGACCGGACGCGGCACGTCCTCGATGCCGGCGTAGGCCTGGATCGACGCCACCGCGCCGCCGGCTGCGGCCGCGGCCGCGGCCGGGTTTACCGGCTAGACGGGGCCGTCGAAGCCGCCGGCGAGCAGGTGACGCAGGACCGCGTTGCCCACGGACCCGGCGGACCGCCCCGCACCGATGACGGCGATCGCGCGCGGATGCAGCAGCCGACCGATCGAGGCGGCCTCGGCATGGTGCTCCCGGGCCCGCATCACCCCGACCGACTTCTGGGTGGGGGTGATCTCGAAGGACAGCCGGACCGCGCCCGAGTCCCAGGTCCTCGAGACCGTGTAACCGGCATCGAGAAAGACCCGGATCATCTGCTGGTTCTCCCCGAGCACGTCGGCGTCGAAGCGGCGGATCCCGCGGTCCCAGGCCACGGCGGCAAGATGCTCCAGCAGCACCGAACCCAGCCCTCGTCCCTGCTGGGCGTCCTCCACCAGGAAGGCGACCTCCGCCTCGGTCGGCCGTGCGGCGGTGCTCTCCCAGTGGGAGACCGCGACCAGGTCGTCGCCGATCATTGCGACGATGGCGCCGCGCAGCCGCTGGTCGACGGTCGTCATCCGTTGGATGTCGGCGTCGCTCAGGGCACGGCGCACGGCGAAGAACCGGAAGTAGATCGACTGGGTCGACAGCCGGGTCCAGAAGGTCCGCAGCAGCGGGCCGTCCGTCGGCAGGATCGGGCGGATGTGGGCGGTGCCGCCGTCACTGAGGATGACGTCGGCCTCCCACTCGACCGGATAGACGACCGGAGGCTCGGTGCTCACGCGGCGCTCACCCGGTTCTCACGCAGTGCTCAGCTCTTACTCCGTGCTCAACGGTCGACGGTGGGGTCGAGGCCGTGCAACGGCAGCACCTGACGCCGGGTCGCCGCCACCGTCCGGTCCAACGGATCGTCGGGGTCTCCCTCGCCCGCGTCCCAGGGACGGTACCGGACACTCACCCCGTCCCCGAGCGCCCGGGGCATGGCGGCGGCGCCGAGGGACTTCTGCCCGGTCGCCGCCCGCACCCGTCCCGGCGCCGCGGACCGCCAGTCCTCCGGCAGGGCGCGGCCGGCATCCAGGGGCACGTGGCCGGCGATCGCCAGCAGCTGCGTCCAGGCCCGCGGCACGACCGTGTCCAGCGCGTACCCGCCACCGCCGCAGGCCAGCCAGCGCCCGTCGCAGACCTCGTGGGCCAGCGCGTGCAGCAGGTCGTAGGAGGCCCGTTGGCCGTCCACCGACAGCGCCAGATCGGCCAGCGGGTCGAAGGCGTGCGTGTCGCAGCCGTGCTGGGTCACCAGCACCTGCGGCCGGAAGGACCGCAGGAGCACCGGCACCACCCCGGAGAAGGCGCGCAGCCAGCCGGCATCGCCGGTGGCGGGGGGCAACGCCACGTTCACCGCGGTGCCCTCCGCGGCGGGAGCACCCACCTCGGTCGGGAATCCGGTGCCCGGGAAGAGGGTGCTCCCCGTCTGGTGCAGGGAGATGGTGAGCACCCGCGGATCGTCGTAGAACGCCGTCTGCACGCCGTCGCCGTGATGCACGTCCACGTCGACGTACGCCACTCTGGTGGCTCCGGCGGAGAGCAACCAGGCGATCGCAATCGCCGGGTCGTTGTAGATGCAGAATCCGCTCGCCATTCCCGGCATCGCGTGATGCAGCCCCCCGGCGATCGACACGGCGTGCCGCGGCGGCCCGCTCCACACCGCCCGTGCCGCCTCGACCGTGCCACCGGTGATGAGCGCGGCGGCCTCGTGCATCCGTTCGAAGATGGGGTTGTCGGCTGTGCCCAGGCCGAACAGGGCCGCGAACCTTGCCTGCGCCGGGTCGGGCGCGGCACGGACCGCGCTCAGGTAGACCGGATCGTGGATCAGGCCGATGAGGTCGTCGGAGGCGAGGGTCGGCCTGGAGATCCGGATGCCCGGTGCGTCGAGAACGCCGAGACTCATAGCGAGGTCCATGGTGAGCTCAAGCCGCACGGGATGCAGCGGATGCGCCGGCCCGAAGTCGTAGCCGGCCATGGCCGGATCCCAGGTCACGACCGTCGGCTCGGCCAGCGGCTCGGCCGGCGGGCGACCGTCGGCCCGCCGCTCGGAATCGCCCGGGACACTCATCTGTCGACCGTAGCCCGATCACGCTCCCGGAGGTAGCGGTGGTGTCGGTGACGAGGATCCGGAGCCGTCGATGAGGCACGTAGATCTGCCCGGAATGGCCTAGGGTCAGTGCCCGTGGCAGCAGACCGAGTGACACCGGACTATACGGCGAGGGAGGACGGGCGGCAGCCGGCCGGCCGTGGTGGTGGGCCGGTGGCTGCCGGCACGCCGCTGTGGGAACCGCCTCCCCGTCGGATCAGCCAGGCCGCGGTGACCAACTACCGCGCCTGGCTCGCTGCCGAGCGGGGGGTTGAGCTCGCCGACGACACGCGCCTGTGGGAGTGGTCGGTTACCGACCTGGACGCGTTCTGGGAGTCGATCTGGGATTTCTGCGCGGTCGAGGGGGACCGCGGCACCGGTCCGGCGCTCGCCGACGCGGCGATGCCCGGCGCGGTCTGGTTTCCCGGTGCCCGGGTAAACTACGCGGAGAACGCGCTCACCCGGCGCGGGCCAGCTCCGGCCGTCATCGCCGTACGCGAGGACGGTGCCACGGCCGTGGTGTCCTGGGACGAGCTGCGCCGGCAGGTGGCGAAGGCGGCGGCGGGACTGCGGAGCCTGGGTGTCGCCGAGGGTGATCGGGTCTGCGCCGTGCTGCCCAACACCGTCTACGCGATGGTGGGGATGCTGGCCGCCGCCAGCATCGGCGCGGTGTGGTCGTCATGCTCGCCGGAGCTCGGCCCGACGGCCCTGCGCGCGCGGTTCGGCCAGATCGACCCGAAGGTCCTGATCGGCGTTGACGGCTACAGCTTCCGCGGGAAGAGCTACGACACCCTCGCCGCCCTCGCCGCGCTCGCCGGCGACCTGCCGGGACTCGGGGCAAGCGTGATCGTGCCGTACCTGTGGCCGGACGCGCTCTCCCGGGCCCGGGCCGCGGGGCTACCGGGACTGCTCACCTGGGACGAGCTGATGGCTTCGGAGACCTCCGAGCCCGAGTTCACCCGGGTCGCCTTTGACGCGCCGCTGTGGATCCTCTACTCGTCCGGCACGACCGGCCCCCCCAAAGCGATCGTGCACGGCCACGGCGGCATCCTGCTGGAGCACCTGAAGTCGCTGGCGTTGCACCTCGATCTCGGTCCGGACGACCGGTTCTGCTGGTTCACCACGACCGGCTGGATGATGTGGAACTACCTGGTCTCCGGTTTGCTCGTCGGCGCGACCGTCGTGCTCTACGACGGAGCGCCCGGCTACCCGGCGCTCGGCACCCTGTTCGGTCTGACGGAGGCCCTGGAGCTCACGTGCCTGGGCACGTCCGCGGGCTACCTGCAGGCCTGCGAGGACGCCGGGCTGGTCCCGCGCGAGTTCGCCGATCTGTCCAGGCTGCGCACCGTCGGATCGACCGGATCGCCACTGTCCGCAGCCGGCTATGCCTGGGTGTACGAAGCGGTGAGCCCGACCGTGATGCTGTCGTCAATCAGCGGTGGCACCGACGTCTGCACGGCGCTGGTGGCAGGCCTGCCAACGATGCCGGTGCGGGCCGGGGAGATCGGATCGCGCGCGCTGGGCTGCGCGGTGCGCGTCTTCGACGAGGCCGGCGAGGAGGTCGTTGACGAGGTCGGTGAGCTCGTCGTGACCGCGCCGATGCCGTCCATGCCGCTGTGCTTCTGGGCCGACCCGGACGGCGGCCGGCTGCGGGAGAGCTACTTCTCCGTCTACCCCGGCGTCTGGCGCCACGGGGACTGGGCGAGGATCACGCCTACCGGTGCCGTCGTCATCCAGGGACGTTCGGACGCGACGTTGAACCGCGGCGGCGTCCGGATCGGCACCAGCGAGCTCTACAGCGTGGTCGAGCGGGCCCCCGGGATCGCAGACAGCCTCGCGGTCGACACCGCGGACGAGCGCGGGCACGGCGAGCTGCTCCTCTTCGTCGTCCTCACCGAGCCCGGCCTGACCGATGCGGTGGCCGCCC
This sequence comes from Frankia sp. CeTa3Moorea, assembly GCF_978021225.1. NCBI lineage: Bacteria > Bacillati > Actinomycetota > Actinomycetes > Frankiales > Frankiaceae > Frankia > Frankia sp. CeTa3Moorea. The sequence continues at coordinate 18,953 of NZ_CDXDOR010000036.1, forward strand.
GGCTGCGCGAGGTTCTGCGCGCCGAACTCAGCCCACGCCACGTCCCCGACCGGATCATCGAGATCACCGAGATCCCTCGGACCCACACCGGCAAGAAGCTCGAGGTACCGGTGAAGCGCCTGCTCGCCGGAACCGCCCTGGACGAGGCCGTGAGCCTCGACTCGGTCGCCAACCCCGATGCCCTGCTGCCCTTCGCCGCCGCCTCGGCCCGGTCCCGGCGGTCGGCGCCGGAGCCGAGGACGGGAACCACGCTGGAACCCGGCACCGGATCCGGCGAGGAGGCCGAACCCGAGGCCGAACCCGGAGCCTGATACGGCAAAGCCGGATCTTCGCCCGGCAAAAACGAAGATCCGGCTTTCATCGATCACGCGATCATGGCGTGACCGCCATGATCGCGGTACTCCTGTCTTCCACCCCCGTGCACCTGTGCCGCACTGTGCACCTGTGCGGCACTGTGCACCCGTGCACGTGCCCCGCGGACCCGACCGGAGGTGCGTTCGCCCGATCGATCAGTCGAGGAACTCGCGCAGCCGACCGGCGACGGCGGGCTTGCGCAGCTCCCGAAGCGTGTCCCGCTCGATCTGACGGATGCGCTCACGGGTCAGGCCGAGCCGGTTGCCCACCTCGGCGAGGGTGTGCTGCTTGCCGTCGGCGAGACCGAAGCGCAGCCGCATCACCTCGCGCTCCCGCGGGCTCAGGCCACCGAGGACGTTATCGATCTCGTCCTGCATGGCGCCGTAGGAGGCGGCGTCCGCCGGGGAGGTCGCGTCGGAGTCCTCGATGAAGTCGCCGAGCACGGAGTCGCCGTCGTCGCCGACCGAGGTCTCCAGGCTGACGGTGTCCTGCGCATACCGGCGCAGCTCCACCACCTGCTCGATCGGCATGTCCAGCTCGAGGGCGAGCTCCTCGTCGGTCGGCTCACGGCCGAGCGTGGAGACGAGCTGGCGCTGCAACCGGGTAATCTTGTTGATCTGCTCGACCACGTGGACCGGGATGCGGATCGTCCGCGCCTGGTCGGCGAGCGCCCGGCCGATGGCCTGGCGGATCCACCAGGTTGCATAGGTCGAGAACTTGTAGCCCTTGGCGTAGTCGAACTTCTCCACCGCGCGGATAAGGCCGAGGTTGCCCTCCTGGACCAGGTCCAGCAAGGTCATCCCGCGACCGCTGTACTTCTTGGCGACGGAGACCACCAGCCGCAGGTTCGCCGAGACGAGCTGCTGCTTGGCGGCATGGCCGTCCTTGACGAGCAGACCGAGGTCACGACAAAGGTCGGCGGGCAGGTCGGGGACGCTCTCGAGCTTGTACTCGGCGAACAGGCCCGCCTCGACCCGCTTGGAGAGTTCGACCTCCTGGGCGGCGTTGAGCAGCGGCACCTTGCCGATCTCGCGCAGGTACATGCGTACGAGGTCGGCGGTACCCGCGTGTTCGGCGGTGGACCGGCTGGCGGCGGTGGCGTCATCGCTCGCATCCTCCTCGTCGAGGAGTTCGACGCCAGCGGCGTTGATGCGCGCGATGAGAACGGGCAACAGTTCGATACCGAGGTCCGCGGACTCGAGCGCGTCACGCAGCTCGGAGCGGCTGATCTCGCCGGCCTCGCGACCACGGGCGATGACCTCGGCCACCGCGCCCGCGTCGAGCTCGTCGGTATCGTCGGGAACAGCGGCCAGCGAACGGCTGGGAGCGGTGCGGACAGGAGGAGCGGCCCGACGGGCGCGCCGCGGGCTGCGCGGGCGGTTGTCATCGGTGCGCTCGGCAAATTCCAGAGCAGGCAGCGTCATCAGTGGCAAATCCGATGGTCGGTGCGGGTGGGTCGTCTCGTTCTGTGCACGTGGGAGGTAACGAACGAAGACGCGGAACCATTCCCCGTGCAGGCACACCCGGACATCAGCGATCGCCGGGCCTACCAAGCAGTGTAGACCCTAGCCCTCGAGACGCTGCACTCGCTGCCGCGAAGACTACCTGGCAGATTCCGCCCTGTGGCGCGAACCGCGAACTCTCCTGAGCTTCTCCAGTGGCCGCGCACCCTGCGGATCAGGCCAGCGACAACCATAAGCAACAGGTACATTACTCATCGTAGAAGTTTTTTGTGTTCTGCCATCCGTGCCATATTTTCCGACGATCACCGGTCGGTGCTAACCCGTAACGGTAGTCGGCAAGCCGACACCCGCGACCCGGCCCCGGGCTCTCCACCGAGACGGAACGACCGGCGGGCCGACGCGGGCGCCGCCGACGCCGCCCCGGTGCCCACCCACGCCACCCGGTGCCGCCCCCACGCCGAGGCACTCGAGAACGGCGATTCCGTTAGGCGGGCCACACCCGACGGGCCCTGCCTCTGTGCACAGCGTGTAACCGCTACTCTCACACGATGTCCGTCCCCAGCCTTCCCGCAGACCTGGCGGCACTACGGGAAACCGCGATCGACGTGCTACGAGACAACGACCTCGGCGACATCACCCGGCCCTCCCCGACGCTCTACCCGCACCAGTGGCTCTGGGACAGCTGCTTCATCGCGATCGGACTGCGCCATCTCGACCCGGGACGGGCCGCCAAGGAGGTCCTCTCGCTGCTGCGAGGCCAGTGGCCAAACGGCATGATCCCCCACGTGATCTTCGCGGAGACCTCGGACTTCTATCACGCCGGTCCGCAGCGCTGGCGCTGCGACCGGGTGACCACAACGGCCGGCGGAGTGCAGAGCACGGGGGTCACCCAGCCGCCGATGATCGCCGAAGCCGCCGTCCGGATCGCCGCCATGATGACGCCATCCGCCCGCGACGCCTTCTACCGCGCGTTGCTCCCCGGCCTGCTGCGCTTCCATACGTGGCTCTACCTCGAACGCGACCCCGACGACGACGGTCTCGTCACACTGGTCCACTCCTGGGAGTCGGGGATGGACAACACGCCGGCCTGGATGGAGATCACCAGACCGGCGGCTCCGCTGGGGGTGCGGGCACTGCGCCGGATCAACGGCGGCGACGCCATGGACGCGCTGCGGCGCGATTCCAAGGAGGTCCCCCCCGACGAGCGGCTCACCTCGGGAGACCTGTTCACGCTCTACCGGATCGTGCGTGAGCTGCGGCGGGCGCACTACAACTTCCGCGAGATCCGCCGGACCATCGTCCCCCTCGTCCAGGACGTCGCCTTCAACGCGATCCTCATCCGGGCCAACGAGCACCTCACCGCCATCGCCGCCGAGATCGGCCAGACCATCCCCGCCCGGTTGCGGCGGTCCATGCACAGGACGCGCGAGGCGATCGAGCGGCTCCACACCGACGGCACTTACTACAGCCGCGACTTCCGGACGGGAACGCTGCTGCGCCACGAGACGATCTCGGGGTTCCTGCCGCTCTATGCCGGGGTCGTGCCCGAGGACCGGGTCGACGAGATGGTCAAGACGCTCACCTCACCGCGCTACTGGTCTCGGTTCGGCATCGCGAGCGTGCCGCTCGACGACCCGGGCTTCCTTCCCCGGTGTTACTGGCAGGGTCCCGTCTGGGTCAACATGAACTGGCTGATCGCCGACGGGCTGGAGCGTTACGGCCGGCTCGACGCCGCGGAGAACCTGCGCCAGAACACGATCGACATGATCGCCTCGTCCGGGGCGATGTTCGAGTACTACTCACCCCTCGACGGTTCCGGCGCGGGCAGCAACCGGTTCTCCTGGACCGCGGCGCTCCTGGTCGACCTCCTCGCCGCCGAGCGCTGAGCCACACCGCCGAGCGCTGTCTCGGACCGGGCACCCGGTCGGACCGGGCACCCGGTCGGACCGGCCGCTGCGACGCCTAGCTGCAGCCGCTGGTCGAACCGCACTGCTCGCAGACGTAGCAGCTACCGGCTGGCCGCATGGTCACCCCGCAGGTGAAGCAGAGCGGAGCATCGACCACGGTCTGCGCGACGAGCGACTCACCGGGCGGTGCCAGCCGCAACTCCCGTGCCACGTACGCCGGGCCGTTCCCCACCGCCGGACCGGGCGGGACGCCCGGGTCACCCCGATCGGCGACGGAAGCCGAGGATCCGGTCACCGCGGCCCCCTGGGATCCGGCCGGGTCGTCGATCCCGGCGGGCTGCGCCGGTCCCGCGCCGGCCGCCACGGCCGGCGCGGGACCGTAGTGACCCGCGACCCGACGGGCCCGGTCGGCCGCGGTCGAGATGCCGAGTTCGGCCCGCTGATCGGCGTCGAGATAGTCGAGCGCGAGGCGACGGAACAGATAATCCATGATCGACTGGGCGATCCGCACGTCCGGGTCGTCGGTCATCCCGGCCGGCTCGAACCGCATGTTGATGAACTTGCTGACGTACGCCTCCAGCGGCACGCCGTACTGCAGGCCGATCGAGATGGCGATCGCGAACGCGTCCATCACGCCCGCCAGGGTGGACCCCTGCTTCGACATCTTGATGAAGACCTCACCGAGGCCGTCGTCCGGGTAGGAGCCGGCGGTCAGATAACCCTCGGCCCCACCGACGGAGAAGGACACCGTCCGCGACGGGCGGGTCTTCGGCAGCCGGCGGCGCACCGGCCGGTACTCGACCTCCACCGGGGCGGTCCCGGCGGAGCCGGCGGTCCCGGCGGAGCCGGCGGAGCCGGCGGTCCCGGCGGAGCCGGCGGTCCCGGCGGAGCCGGCGGTCCCGGCCCCGTCTCCCGTGCCAGCTGGGGTGGCGGCCAGCTCGGCGGCCTGCTTCGCCCCCTTGACGTCGGTCAGCGGCTGGCCGACCTTGCAGTTGTCCCGGTAGATGGCGAGGGCCTTCAGACCCAGCCGCCACCCTTCCAGGTAGATCTGCTCGACGTCGGCGACCGTGGCGGTCGAGGGCATGTTCACCGTCTTCGAGATCGCGCCGGAGAGGAACGGCTGTACCGCGGCCATCATGCGGACATGGCCCATCGGGGAGATCGCGCGGTCCCCGATGGCGCAGTCGAACACCTCGTAGTGCTCTGGACGCAGGCCGGGAGCGTCGATGACGTGCCCGTGCTCGGCGATGTACTCGACAATCGCCTCGATGGTCTCCTCGGGGTAACCAAGCGCCTGCAGGGCCGCCGGGACCGTCTGGTTCACGATCTTCATGCTGGCGCCGCCGACCAGCTTCTTCATCTTCACCAGGGCGAGGTCCGGCTCGATGCCGGTGGTGTCGCAGTCCATCGCCAGACCGATCGTGCCCGTCGGGGCGAGCAGGCTGGCCTGCGCGTTGCGCCATCCGTGCTTCTCACCGACGGTCTGCGCCCGGGCCCATTCCCGGGACGCGGCGGCGAGGACCCGGGAGTCCTCGGCGTGCACGCTGCGCACCGCGTCGTTCGCGGCGGCATGCTTGCGCATCACCCGCCGGTGCGCGCCCGCGTTGCGGGCGAAGCCGTCGTAGGCGCCGACGATCCCGGCGAGCTCGGCGGAGCGCCGGTAGGCGGTGGCCGTCATCAGCGAGGTGATCGATGCGGCCAGCGCCCGGCCGCCGTCCGAGTCGTAGGCCCGGGCGCTGGCCATCAGCAGGGCACCGAGGTTGGCGTAGCCGATGCCGAGCTGTCGGTAGGCCCGGCTGACCCTGGTGATCTCCGGCGTCGGGAAGTCGGCGAAGCAGATCGAGATGTCCATCGCGGTGATGATCAGCTCGACCGCCGCGACGAACGCCTCGGCGTCGAAGCTGCGGTCCGGGCGCAGGAACTTCAGCAGGTTCAGCGAGGCCAGGTTGCAGCTGGAGTTGTCCAGGTGCACGTACTCGCTGCACGGGTTGGAGGCGCTGATCCGGCCGCTCTCGGGGCAGGTATGCCAGTCGTTGATCGTTCCGTCGTACTGGATGCCGGGATCGGCGCAGGCCCACGCGGCCTCGGCGATCGTGTGGAACAGCCCGCGGGCGTCCACCGTCTCCAGGACGCGGCCGTCGAGGCGGGCCCGCAGGTCGAAGCCGCCGCCGTCGACGACCGCCCGCATGAACTCGTCGGTCACCCGGACGGAGTTGTTGGCGTTCTGGTACTGCACGGAGGCGATGTCGCGGCCGCCGAGATCCATGTCGAAGCCCGCGTCCCGCAACGCCCGGATCTTGTCTTCTTCCCGGGCCTTCGTCTCCACGAACTCGACGATGTCGGGATGATCGACGTCGAGCACGACCATCTTCGCCGCCCGCCGGGTCGCGCCACCCGACTTGATCGTACCCGCCGAGGCGTCGGCGCCGCGCATGAAGCTCACCGGCCCGGACGCGGTGCCCCCGGAGGACAGCAGCTCCTTCGAGGACCGGATGCGGGACAGGTTGAGCCCGGCCCCGGAACCCCCCTTGAAGATCAGCCCCTCTTCCCGGTACCAGTTCAGGATCGACTCCATGGTGTCGTCCACGGAGAGGATGAAGCAGTTGTGCACACGTAGGCCGGCGGAGAGGTACTCGCCGCTGTCGGTCTGGATGTCGTAGACCGGCATCGGCCCGCGTGGCTCAATGCGCTCGATCTGCAACCGCTTCACCGGCTCCGCGGCCCGGCCGGGCTGATCGAACGACGCCTCCAGCTTCGCGGCCTTCACCGGGTCGAGGAAGCCGATCTCGTCCGCGAATGTCCGCCGGTCACCGGCGTTCTGAATGCCCAGGCTCCAGAGGTCGTGGCGGTCGGGTCGCGGATCCGCCTCGCGGCGTACCCGCGCGAAGATGCCGAACCGGGCGAGCAGGCCCTGCACCCCGCGAATGAGGCCCTCGCTGATCATGTCCAGCCCGATCAGCGTCGAGCGCTCCCGGCGGGACACGTAGCCATCGGCCTGGAACAGGCTGCGCAGATAGGCCGCGACAACGGGCAGCGGAGCGTCATACAGCCAGGTCGGCACAGTCATCGCCTCGATGGTCAGCGAGGCGTTCGTACCGGCGTACCGACCAACAAAACCGTCCGCCTGCAGCCGGCCCGCGAGCGCCGCCTCGGCGATCTCCCGTGAGGTGATCTCACCCTCGCCAGGGGCGATGGTGCGATGCCACTCGAGGGTGTCCCCGGCCCGCAGCGTGCCGGCGGGAACAAAGGCCCCGGCACCCGCGGAGGTGCTCCGCCACACCAGATGATCGGCGGTGACGTCGAGCGCGTGACCGGCCTTCGTCCAGATCCGCAGGACGTCCTTGACGCCGTTGGACTTGGTCGCGATCACCTGGGTCAGACCGTGCGCGTCGAAGACCTTCGTCCCCACCGCGTCCTCCTCCACCAGGGCGCCGATGGGAACCAGACCGGACGGCGTGCTGACGAGGGCATCATAGGGCTGGCACGCCGAGACCTGCTGCGGCGCGGGGGTTCCCACGTTGAACCAGACCGGCGAGTTGAAGCTGAAGACCTGGTGGAGCAGCATCCAGGCCAGTTCGTGCTCGAAGATCTCGGCGTCGGTGCCCGAGGCGAAGTAGCCGTGCTCGCGGCCGGCCGCGCCGTAGGCGTGCACGACCCGGTCGATCAACTGCCGCAGCGACCACTCCCGCCCCGGCGTGCCGGGCGCCCCGCGGAAGTACTTGCTGGTAACGATGTTGGAGGCGTTCACCGACCAGAACTGCGGGAACTCCACTCCCCGCTGCTCGAAGTTGACCGAGCCGTCCCGCCAGTTGGTCATGACGACGTCCCGGGACTCCCAGGTGACCTCGTCGTACGGGTGGACGCCGGCGGTGGTGCGTGACCGCTGGATCTTCAACCCACTCGCTTTCGCCGCTGACCTGCTCGGCTTCGTGCCGCGGCTGTCGGTCATGACGCTCCTCGTCTTCACTCGTCAGCTTCAACCTTCAACAATGTGTTGTGGGCATCCCCGCCCCGGGCCGCCGCCAGCGGACGTCGGGACGGTGCGGGGCCGGGCCTCGGCGCACGGCGGTGCCCGCGGGGACGAGCACGCGCACGGCGAACACGCATGACGAACGGCACCAGCCAGGTCGAGCCGGGCCGCAGGTGTGCCGTCCGGGAGGTCCGCGGTCCTCGCACGGCCGCGACGCGGGATGTCACCCATCGCCGGCGGGACCGGGCCGGCACGACGAACCAGGGCGATGTAGGACGCTTCCGGCCGGGTGGTCCCGGCCCTACCTGCTATGTACCTGCTGGGTGCCGGTCACCGGCGAGGCATCGACGGCGCCGCGCGGGACCGGTCGAGCTGGTCCATCCCGCGTGGTGGGAGGTCCGGCGGCCTCGGAGCGCAACGCGACGATCGCGGATTCGAAGTCGGTCAACGACTCGAAGGCCAGATACACCGAGGCGAAGCGGAGATAAGCCACCTCGTCGAGCTCACGGAGCGGACCGAGGATCGCCCGGCCGATCGCCTCCGCGGGCACCTCCGCCGACCCCGACGAGCGGACGGCATCCTCTACCCGCTGCGCCAGAAGCGCGAGATCATCATCCCGCACCGGCCGGCCCTGGCAGGCCTTGCGGACACCGGCGATGACCTTGGCCCGGCTGAACGGCTCGGCCGCCCCGCTGCGCTTGCGAACCTGAAGGGACGCCTCCTCCATCGTAGTGAACCGGCGACCGCAGGACAGGCAGGACCGCCTGCGGCGGATCGCCGAACCCTCCTCGGCCTCCCGACTGTCGACGACGCGACTGTCCGGATGCCGGCAGAACGGGCACCGCACGCGCTACGCCTCCTTCGCCCGCGCCGGAGCCGACCGCCCCGGACCGGGGACGACGGGACACCGTTGAGGACCCGGCATCCACGCCGGACGGACCACCTTGTGGATGGACCGCCAGCTCCCCGTGGAAGACCTGTGGAACAACCTGTGGGTGACTTACACCCCGGTAAGCACCAGATGTTGTGTCCAAGGTAGCGCACGGCCCCAGAGATGGGGACAGCACCCCCGTATGGTCCGTGTGGTCCGCACCGCACGCGGCACCGCACGTGGACGAAAGACGACGGTGCGCGAGCCCCCGCGCCGAGACACTCGTGGACCCGGGAAGCCGGGGAAGCCGGGCGTCAGGGAAGGAGTAACGACTGGCCCGGGGTGATCAGTGGCGACCGCAGGTGGTTCAGCCGCATCAGCCGGTCCACCACGACCCGGGTGTCGGCGCTCTCGTCGAGCGCCACCGCCACCGCCCACAGCGTCTCCCCCGGCACGACCAGATGGCGCCGCGGCGCCTCCGCGGCATCCGGCCCGGCGATCGACACCCCAGGCATGATCATGATTGCCACCGCCACGACAACCGCCACGACAATCGATACCACCACCACCCGACCCCGCCGGGTCAGCCGGAGCGGCGGGGGTGCGGGCGGGCGACCCGGCGGGTATCCCGCCGGCCGGCGACCCGCCCGGTCCCTGGCCGTCGACAGGTCGACGACCCGCGCCCTGTGTGCGGATCCCATGGCACCCTCCCGTTCCGACGACACCGAACGCCGAAGATCGAACCTTCGTTCGATCGAACGCGTGGTCGATTGTCGCATCGGGAACCGGAAACCGCCAGGAACACGCTCGAACAGACGTTTGAGATTCTGCGACCCGCCGGTTACCGTCGAGTCGATCGGGTGTGAACCGGGCGGTTTCCCTCGGTCACGGACGGCGGCGAGTCGGTGGGTGACGGCTTCCGGAGCGGGACGGTCCGCCGTGCGGCCACCGGCCGGCCGGTGGCCGCACGGCGGAAGAAAAACGCGACGAGGAGAGCGGTAAGCGATGACTAGCCAAGGCAGGGGTACGCGCCGGGGCGGAACCCGCGGCAACGTGCGAGCCTTTCCCGAAGGCCCCGCGGACGCGGGCCTGACCCCCCGGCAGCGCAAGGTGCTGGAGGTCATCCGGGCCGCGGTGGAGCGGCGCGGATATCCGCCCAGCGTGCGGGAGATCGGTGAGGCGGTCGGCCTCACCAGCACCAGTAGTGTGGCTCACCAGCTCAAGGTGCTCGAGGAGAAGGGCTACCTGCGGCGGGACCCGAACCGCCCGAGAGCGATGGAGGTGCTGACCGTCGAGCACCCCCGGCGACGCGCGGATGTGGGCGCGGGCGCGACGACGGTGGCGGGCACGATTCCCATCGTCGGTGAGGCGGCGCCGGGCACCACCGAAGGAAGCAAGTCGGACGCGGCCTACGTGCCGGTGCTGGGCCGGATCGCCGCCGGTGGCCCGATCCTGGCCGAGCAGGCGGTCGAGGACGTCTTCCCGCTACCCAGGGAGATCGTCGGCGAGGGCACTCTGTTCCTGCTCCGGGTCGTCGGCGACTCGATGATCAACGCGGCGATCTGCGACGGTGACTGGGTGGTCGTCCGCCAGCAGCCGGTCGCGGACAACGGGGAGATCGTCGCCGCAATGATCGACGGGGAGGCGACGGTCAAGCGTCTGCGGGTTCGGGCCGGCAAGATCTGGCTACATCCGGAGAACCCGGCCTTCGCCGACATCCCCGGTGAGGATGCGACCATCCTCGGCCGGATCGTGGCTGTGCTCCGCAGGGTTTGATGTGGATCGGCCGGCCGCCCGTCGGGCGGCCGGCCGGGTTGCCTCGCGTCTGATCGCTCCTGGGCTCAGGCCCGGTAGGCGTGCAGCTCCGCCGCGAGTCCCGAGGAAACCCGGGCGGACAGCCGGGTACCGGTCTCAGTGTGCTCCATCGTGAGCACCTCGCCGTTCGCGTGCACCCGGGAGACCAAGTCGCCCCGGGTGTAGGGCACGAGCACGCGCATCTCCACGTCGGGATGCGGCACCCGGGCACAGAGCGCGTCGACCAGCGCGGCCAGCCCCTCGCCCGTGCGTGCCGAGACGAACACGGCGTCCGGGGCGAGCTGGCGCAGCCCCGCGACGACCGTCGGCTCCACGGCGTCCACCTTGTTGACGACGATCAGCTCGGGAACGCCGCCCGCGTCGATGTCGTTGAGAACCTCGCGCACGGCGGAGATCTGCGCGGCCGGATCCGGCGATGATCCGTCCACAACGTGCAGGATGAGATCGGCATCGGCGACCTCTTCCAGCGTCGAGCGGAACGCCTCGACGATCTGATGCGGCAGATGCCGGACGAATCCGACGGTGTCGGTCAGGGTGAAGGCCCGGCCGTCCGGCAGGGTCGCCCGCCGCACGGTCGGATCGAGGGTGGCGAACAGCGCGTCCTCGACCAGGACACCCGCGCCGGTCAGCCGGTTGAGCAGCGACGACTTACCGGCGTTGGTGTAACCGGCGATCGCCACGCTGGGGACCTCGCCCCGCCGCCGGGCGGAACGCTTGGTCTCCCGCACGGTCGTCATCGCGGCGAGCTCGCGGCGCAACCGCGCCATCCTGGCCCGCAGCCGCCGACGATCGGTCTCGATCTTCGTCTCACCGGGACCGCGGGTACCGATGGGCGCCCGGCCGCCGCCACTGGCCGCGGCCCGCGACATCGACTCACCCCACCCACGCAGCCGGGGCAGCATGTACTGCAACTGCGCGAGCTCGACCTGGGCCTTGCCCTCGCGAGAGGTCGCGTGCTGGGCGAAGATGTCCAGGATGAGGGCCGTCCGGTCGATGACCTTTACTTTGACGACCTCCTCCAGCTGCCGCAGCTGACCCGGGGTGAGCTCGCCATCGCAGACCACCGTGTCCGCGCCGGTCGCCGCGACGACCTCGGCGAGCTCGCGGGCCTTGCCCGAACCGACGTAAGTCGCGGCATCCGGCCGGTCGCGACGCTGCACGAGCGCGTCGAGCACCACCGAACCGGCGGTCGTGGCGAGCGCCGCGAGCTCCGCCATGGAGCTCTCGGCCGACCGCGGGGAACCCGACGTCCATACGCCGATGAGGACGACACGCTCCAGCCGCAGCTGCCGGTACTCGACCTCGGTGACGTCGTCGAGCTCGGTGGCGAGACCGGGAACCCGCCGCAACGCGGCGCGATCCTCCAGGTCGAAACCGTCCCCAGAATCGTCGAAGAAGTTCGGCAGGTAAGACGGATCGGCATCGGTCAGCTTGATGAGGGATCT
>NZ_CDXDOR010000036.1:30875-37824 GCF_978021225.1 Frankia sp. CeTa3Moorea
GAGTGGACGCATCGAAGGCGTCAGCAGGAAGTGTCATACCATCCGTTCTCAACGCGGCCCGCTACCGCACCATTCCGCGATCATTCCGTGCCGCTTGCTCCGGCCGGGCCCCACGACCCGGTGGCCCGAGGAGGATCCGCCGGACCGGAAGACCCTGCCGCACTCGTGGCGCGCCTCCCCCTCGTTTCCCGGCGAATCCCGTCGCCAACCAGGGTCCCACGCCACCACGTCGATCGCGAACCGTTTTGCCGCCCCGCCGACGTAGCCTCTGCGCCGTGTACCACGAGTACCACGAGAGACGGGCCCACCGCCTCGCCGCGACGATCTGGGACAGCTCGGGCCGCCCGACTCCCCCGGACACCACGCGGACGACGGCGGACCGGCGTCCGGACGGCACCGGGCCCTCGGAGGGCACCGGGCACACAGGCGGCACCGGGCACACAGACTTGGTGTGCAGCCGGCGGGTGTTGCCGGACGGATGCATGGACATCATCTGGAGTTCCGACGCCAATCTGATCGTCGCGGGGCCGGACACGGCGGCGAAGCTGGTGCGCTGGGCACCAGGCGTGCGGCACGTCGGGCTCCGCTTCGACTCGGGCTCTGGACCATCTCACCTCGGAGTGGCCGCGGACGAACTGCGCGACCAACGCATCCCGCTCGCCGACCTGTGGGGCGACGGACCGGCGCAGCGACTCGCCGAGCGGCTCGCCATGGCCGCTGATCCCCTGGTCGCATTCGAGTCGTCGATCATCGCCCGGCCCGTTCACCCGGCGCTCGTGGACCGGTTGGTTCCCGCCGTTCTGGCGGGTGCCCGCGCCCGGGCGCCCGTGGACGACCTCGCGCGCATAGTCGGGCTGAGCGAACGCCAGCTGCTGCGTCGCTGCCGGCGCGTCTTCGGATATGGCCCGAAGACGCTCGCCAGGATCCTCCGGATGCAGGACGCCCTGCACGCGGCGCGGGCCGGCATCCCGTTCGCGGTCGTGGCGGCCGAGGCCGGCTACGCCGACCAGGCGCACCTCGCCCGGGAGGTACGCGCGCTCGCCGGAGTTCCGCCGACCCGTCTCATCCGAACTGCCAACGTTCAGGACGAACTGGACGTCTCGGTAGCTGATGTCGCGGATGTCGCGGATGTCGCGGCCACTACGGGTAGTGGGGCGTAGAGGTCGACGTGGTTGCCGTCTGGATCGAGCACGACCGCGTACCGCTGGCCCCAGAAGGCGTCCCAGGGCGGAAGGTGGCCGGCGTGACCGGCGCCGACGAGGTCGGCGTAGACCTCGTCGACCTCGTCCGGCGTGTCGCAGGCGAAGGCCAGCCCGACCCGCGGCGAGCCGGTACCCGCCGACCAGTGCGGATCAAAGGATCGGATGGTCGCCTCGCTGTCGAACGCGAGGCGTAGACCGCCGGGCAGCTGCACCTCGACGTGCGGCTGGGCGTCGGCTCCGGCGGGCAGATCGAGGCCGAGCCGGCGGTAGAACGCCAGGGACCGGGCCATATCAGCGACGATCACACCGGTCAGGGTGAACGATGGTGGCATGAGGGCACCGTAGGGCCGGCAGGCGGGCCGGGTCTTGTAGGAAACGGACACCTCACCCGACCGGGTCGTGGACCTCCGCACGGCGCAGCACGCCGTCGAAGACCAGCTCGGCGGGCCCTCGCAACAGCACGGTCTCCGGCTGCCAGATCACGACCAGGCCGCCGCCGGGCACATCCACCTCGACCTCGGCCGGCGCACCCGCCGGCCGAGCACCTCGCCGGGCCGCCCAGGCCACCGCGACCGCGCAGGCACCGGTGCCGCAGGACGCGGTCTCCCCGACCCCACGTTCGAACACCCGCATCGCCACCCCACCCGGCCGGTCGACGACGATCTCCACATTCACCCCGTCCGGGAAGTCAACCGGGGAGAACGATGGTGGTCGGGTCAGGTCGAGCCGACGCAGCCCGGCGACGTCCAGGTCGCCGGCGAAGCAGACCGCGTGCGGATTACCCATCGAGACCGCGGTCGCGGTGAAGTCACGATCGGCGACGGTGACCGGGGCCCCGGGTCCGTCGATGATCCGCGGCGGTCCCATGTCGACCGTGACGTCACCGTCCACCGCGGCCTCGACGAGCCGCAGCCCGGCGCGGGTCGCGACGTGGAACCGTCCGGGCTGGGCGTATCCGGCGTCGACGAGGTAGCGGGCGAACACCCGGGCGCCGTTACCGCACATCTCGGCAACCGAACCGTCAGCATTGCGGTAGTCCATGAACCAGCGCGCCCGGCCGGCCAGACCGGCCGCCTCGGGAACCGCGGCGCAGAGCACCACCCGCAGCACCCCGTCGCCCCCAATGCCGGTCCGTCGGTCGCACAGCGCGCGCACCAGGTCCGCGGTGAGGTCGAGGTCCCCGTCGGGATCCGGCAGCAGGACGAAGTCGTTGCCCGTCCCGTGGCCCTTGACGAATCGCAGTCCCAGCTCGTCCCGCACGTCGCCGATCGTACGGGGGATGCCGCTCGGCACCTGACGACCGGGCTCCCGCGGCGGCGTCAGCCGGCTGCGGCCCGCGCCCACTCCCGCATCCGGTCGTCGGAATGCGACGGCTTGTACCAGCGGTCGGGCCGGCCGCGCCCGAGAGCGATCATCCGAGCGTCCTCCACCGGCACCGGCGGACAGAACACCGGTCCGATGGCGCGATCGCAGTCGAGATCCACCACCCGGGACGCCAGGCGCGCGGTGTCGACATCGTCGGCGACGACGGGCAGGCCGCGTTGGTGGGCAAGCCGGACGATGGCCGCGAGCACGGCCTCACCCTCGAGGTCCTTCATCGTCGCCCGCAGGAACAGACCGTCGATCTTGACGAGGTTCAACGGCAGCTGGTCGAGCACGGCCAACGAGCCCAGCCACGTGCCGAAGGACCCGACGGCGATCGCCACCCCGAGGGCACGCAGCCGGGTCAGCAACCGGGGCACCATCGGCGCGGCGAGTCCGAGGGTCTGCTCGCTGAACTCAAGGCCGATCGCCCCGGCCGGCAGCACCCGGCCCGAGACGAGCCGGTCGACCTCGGCCGCGAAGGCGAGGCTGGCAAGCTGGCGGCCATCGATGTTCACCCACAACCGGGGCGGGCGGATCGGCGTCCCGACCGCCATTCGATGCCAGGTGCGCGCCTCGGTCACGGCCATCCGCAGCACCCACTGGTCCACCTGATGGACGAGGCCCGCGGCCACGGCGATCGGCATGAAATCCGCCGGGCCCAGCACCCCGCGTTCCGGGTGCAGCCACCGCGGATGGGCTTCCATCCCCGGCACCGACCCGTTGCGCAGGTCGACCTCCGGTTGGAAGTGCAGCCGCAGCGAACCATCATCGAAGGCGGCGTAGAGCGCGGGGACGAGAGTCAGGTCGGGTGGGGTACCAGCATCATCGGGTGGGGTACCAGCATCAGCGGTGGGCGCGGTCACATCGATCTCTCCAGACGCCGTGCGGGACCGGCCGCCGCGCACCGGCCACCGGCGACGCCGCGCATTGGCGGCGGCCCGATCGACCCCGACCCGGTCGGCCGATCACCCGTCAGAGCGAACCCACCAGCCGTCGCACCTGGGTGACATCTGGTTGGTCCAACCAGGCTATCCGGTTATCCCGCCGGAACCAGGACCTTTGTCGACGGGCAAAGCGCCGCGTCGCCGTAATTGTGGCGAGCTTGGCCTGTTCAGCGGAGTCCATTGCGCCGTCGAACCAGGCCAGAACCTGGGCATAGCCCAGTGCGCGAGACGCGGTTCGGCCTTCCCGCAGGCCGCATTCCACCAACCTTCGCACTTCGTCAGGAAAACCAGCACCCCACATTTTCTCCACCCGGTCCGTGATCCGTTGGTCGAGATCGGGGCGATCCACGCCGATCTGCACGACCTCATAGACCGAGCGGTGCTCCGGCAGGGTGGCCGTGAAGGTTCCGGTGAGCTCGACGACCTCCAGGGCACGCACAATCCGCCGGCCGTTGCTGGGCAGGATCGCCGCGGCGGCCTGCGGTGCCAGCGCGGCCAGCCGGTCGTGCAGCGCCGGGGCGCCGACGCGGGCCAGTTCCTCCTCCCACCGCGCCCGGACGCCCGGATCGGTCCCCGGGAAGGTCAGATTGTCGAGAACCGCGCGGACGTAGAGCCCGGAACCGCCGACCAGCACCGGAATGCGCCCGGCGGCGAGCAGATCGTCGATTACCCGGCGGGCGTCCACCTGGAAGCTCGCGACGTCCGCGGGATGCGTCACGTCCCACACGTCGAGCAGATGGTGGGGCACCCCGCGACGCTCCGCCTCGGGAACCTTGGCGGTACCGATGTCCATCCCGCGGTAGAGCTGCATCGAGTCCGCGTTCACCACCTCGCCGCCGAGGGCGAGCGCGATCTCGATGCCGAGGTCGCTCTTCCCGCCGGCGGTCGGCCCCACGACCGCCACCACCGGCCCCCGGCGCGGTTCCTCCTGCCTGTTCATCCTCGCTCGGCAACATCCCGTGTCCAGAGGGCAACCAGATAGCCGATACCGTACGGCGCGTCGTCATACCGGAGGTCACTGTTCCATGCCCCCGGGCCCAGGGACCCCGGGCCCGGGCCGTCCCGGGTCGCGGCGAGCAGGGCGCCGGCCAGGACCTGCCAGGACGCCCGGCCCGCGGCGAGCAGCTCCCGGGCCAACCCCGGGTCCAGGGCGAGCAGGCCGGCTGGATCCCCCGCGGCCAGCGCCGCGGCGGCGGTCGCGTCGAACGCCGCGGCCCGTGGATCCAACCCGCCGGGAGCCTTCAGCGTGCGACAGGCCGAGCCGTCGCCCATCACGAGCAGTGCGAGGCGTCCCTGCGGAGCGGAGCCCGCGACCAGCCGCGATCCGAGTGCGACGGCCCCGTCCGGGGAGATCTCCGCGGGCACCCCGACGGCGGTGCGGGCGCCGGGCCAACCGACGGCGCCCAGCAGCCAGGCGCCGATCGTGATCGACAACGGTAGAGGGGGCGACGGTAGGACGGGCGACGACGGGACAGACGGCGACTCGGGGGCCAGCGCGGTCGGGCCGAGGTCCACCCGGAGATCCACGCCGAAGCCGGCCAGCGACCCGAACGCGGCGGGGCCGTAGGACACCTCGGTCGCCGCGTCACCCACCACCACGATCGTGTCCGGCTCGGTGGCACACAGCAGGCGCACCGCGTCCACCGCGACGGCCCGTGCCTCGATCGGCTCACCACAGCCGACCTCGGGAACCAGCAACGGAGGATGAGGACAGACCGCGGCGGCGACGAGGGTCATCGACGTACCGGAGTACAGCAGGCGTCCGCGCCGGCCGACGCCGCGCCAGCAGACGCCGCGCCAGCAGACGCCAGGCCAGCAGACGCCAGGCCGACGGGACCGGGCGAGGACGGCCGCAGGGACGGGATGCCCAGGGTGACGATCGGCCGTCCGCCTGCCGGCTGCTGCGCGGCGGCCGCACCGCCACCGTCACGCCCGAGCGCCCACGCGTCCCCCGCACGGGTCGCCCGGTGGGACCACAGGGGGCCGTCGGCGGTGAGGTGGTGGGGTGCCGCCCGCGTCACCACCGTCTCGACGACGTCGCCCGGGCGCACCGTAGGCGCGACCGCGGGCGCGACCGCGGCGCCGCCCGCCCTCGAGCCCGAGCCGGTGGGCGAGCTCGCGGCCTCGTCCGCGCGGAAGTGCACGAGCCGTCCGTCCCGGGCCCGGCCGGACATCCGGCCGGTGGCGCCGTCCTTGCGCCCCTCTCCCTCCGAGACCAGCACCTCGACCCGCCGGCCGACCAGGGCCCGGTTCTCCGCCCAGGAGATCTCGTCCTGCAGGGCCACCAGCCGGGTATACCGGTCGGCTACAGTCGCCCGGTCCACCTGGGCGTCCATGGTCGCTGCCGGGGTGCCCGGGCGAGGCGAGTACTGGAAGGTGAAGGCGCCGGAGAACCGGGCCGCCCGCACCACGTCGAGGGTGTCGGCGAAGTCCGCCTCGGTCTCGCCGGGGAAGCCCACGATGATGTCGGTGGTGATGGCCGCGTCGGGCATGACTGCCCGCACCCGCTCGACAATGCCGAGGAACCGGTCCCGACGGTACGAGCGGCGCATGCGGCGCAGCACGGTGTCCGACCCGGACTGCAACGGCATGTGCAGCTGGTGGCACACGTTCGAGGTGGTCGCCATGGCCTCGATGACGTCATCGGTGAAGTCGCGCGGATGCGGTGAGGTGAAGCGGACACGTTCCAGACCGTCGACGCGACCGCAGGCGGCCAGCAGCTTCGCGAAGGCACCGGGATCTCCCAGGGAGCGCCCGTAGGAGTTGACGTTCTGCCCCAGCAGCGTGATCTCCAGGGCGCCCTCCGCGACCAGGGCCTCGACCTCGGCGAGCACGTCGCCCGGCCGGCGGTCACGCTCGCGGCCACGCAGGCTGGGGACGATGCAGAAGGTGCAGGTGTTGTCGCATCCCACGCTGATGCTGACCCAGGCCGAGTGATGGCTGGCCCGCCGGGTCGGCAGAGAGCTCGGGAAGACCTCCAGGGCCTCGGCGATCTCGACCTGGGCCGCCGCGTTGTGCCGCGCGCGCTCCAGCAGCACGGGCAGTCGGTGCAGGTTGTGCGTGCCGAAGACCACGTCAACCCAGGGTGCCCGGTCAAGGATCGCGGCCCGGTCCTTCTGGGCGAGGCAGCCCCCGACCGCGATCTGCATGCCCGGATGGCCCTTCTTCACCGGGACGAGCTGGCCGAGGTTGCCGTACAGGCGGTTGTCGGCGTTCTCCCGCACCGCGCAGGTGTTGAACACGACTACATCCGCCTCGCCGCCGGGATCGACCGGGGAGTAGCCGGCGGATTCCAGCAGCCCACAGAGCCGTTCGGAGTCGTGGACGTTCATCTGGCACCCGAACGTGCGGACCTCGTAGCTGCGGCCGTTCACCCGACCAGCCTACGGCGCCTGCACCGGGCCGGGTCTGGGGTCGGGGCCGGGTCTGGGTCTGGGG
>NZ_CDXDOR010000037.1:0-11409 GCF_978021225.1 Frankia sp. CeTa3Moorea
GCCCCGAACCTCTCGCCCGTCCACCGCACCCGCCCGCCGACCCGCTCGAAGCCGGCCATCACGAGCGAGCGGGCGAGCTTGGCCTTGCGCACGGCCCCCGCCGGACTCGCCAGGGCGGACGACGCACTGATGAGCAGCTGGAAGCCGCGATCGCTGCCACGCCAGTGCTCACGCAGGATCGGCTCCCCGGCTCCGACAGCCAGCCGCCGGAAGGCGAACGCGATGACCGCGACGTCGTCGAGCTGACCCACCACCGGAATCGCGTTGGTCAGCCGGTTCTTCGGCGACACGAGGTACGCGAGCGCCGCGGCGGCCTCCACCTTCGCGGACTGCGGGACCCGCGGATCGGCGACGACCCGCCGCAGCAGCTGGACCAGATCGGGAAGGAACATCGTGACCTCCCGACCGAACGCTCGCATGGCGTCCCTGTCGAGCACGACCATCGCCGCTCCAGCCTCCTCCCGCGCGAATCGGGATTTCCCGCCGACCGTCGACATCTTAGTCCGCGTGGACAGAAGCGATCTTGTGCTCAGCGCGGCGGGTGGGCTCAGCGCGGCGGGTGGTCGAGGAACCCCCGGCCGGTCTTGCGTCCCAGGAACCCGGCCCGAACCAGCTGTTCGAGCAGGGGTGCCGGGGCGTAGCCGGGCTCGCGGAACTGCGCGTACAACGAGCGCGTGATCGCGAGCGTGACGTCGAGGCCGACCACGTCGGCGAGCGCGAAGGGGCCCAGCGGATGGCCGCAACCGACCGTCATCGCCGTGTCGACGTCCTCGATCGTCGCGTAGTGCGCCTGGAGCATCTTCACCGCGTCGTTGAGATAGGGGAACAGCAGCGCGTTGACGATGAACCCCGCCCGGTCGGCGCAGAGCACCGGATGCCGCCCGGCCGCTCGGGACAGCGCCAGGACCGTGGCTGTCACGTCGTCGCCGGTGAGCACCGTGGGCACCACCTCGATCAGCTTCATCGCCGGGGCCGGGTTGAACCAGTGCATACCGATGACGTCCTGCGGCCGGCTGGTGGCCGTGGCGCATTCGATGACCGGCAACGAGGACGTGGTAGTCGCCAGCACGGCGCCGGGCGCCGCGATCTTGTCCAGGTCGGCGAACAGCTCCCGCTTCACCGCCAAGTCCTCCACCACCGCCTCGAGCAGCAGGTCGCAGCGGCCGAGCTCACCCAGATCGGTCGTGCCGCGCACCCGAGCCAGGGCCGCCAGCCGGTCGGCGTCGGACAGCCGCCCCCTGGCCACCGACGCCGACAACGACGACTCGATCTTCACGAGGGTGGCGGCGAGGGTGCGCTCGCTCCGGGCCCGCAGGAGGACGTCGTGCCCGGACCGGGCCAGCACCTCCGCGATGCCGCCCGCCATCGTGCCGCTCCCCACGACGCCGACCGAGCGCACCGGGCGGCCCCGCCTCGGGCGGTCGGCGAGCGGATCGACCGCGTCGACCACCTCGGAGGAGTCCGGTGCCGCGTAGGTGTAGAAACCACGACCGGTCTTGCGGCCCAGCAGGCCCGCGCGCACGAGCTGGCTCAGCAGCGGTGCCGGAGCGTGCAGGTGGTCACGGGACTGCTGGTACATCGAGTTGAGGATCTCGTGGGCGGCGTCCAGACCGATCAGATCGAGCAGGGCGAGCGGGCCCATCGGATGCCCGCACCCGAGCCGCATGGCCGCGTCGATGTCCTCCCGGGCCGCGTACCGGGCCTCGAGCATGCGCACGGCGTTGTTGAGATACCCGAACAGCAGCGCATTGACGATGAAGCCCGCCCGGTCCTCCGCGACGACCGCGGTCTTCCCCACGTCGTTGACCAGGCCGATGACCCCGGCCAGCACGGTCGGGTCGGTGACGACCGTGCGCACGACCTCCACCAGGCGCATCACCGGCGCCGGATTGAACCAGTGGGTGCCGAGCACCCGTTCCGGGCGGGCGGTGCCCGCCGCGAGTTCCGTCACCGACAGGGAGCTGGTGTTCGTCAGGAAGACGGTGGTCGGGGGGCAGATCTCGTCGAGTCGGGCGAAAAGCGCCTGTTTGGCGCTCATCCGCTCGTCGATCGCCTCGATCACCAGCTCGCAGTCGGCGACCGCCGCGAGCTCGGTGCCGAGACGCAGGCGGGCCAGTACGGCCTCCCTGGTCGCGTCGTCGATCTTGCCGTGGCGGCCCGCGCGGTCGAGGGAGTGCTCGACCCGGGCCCTGCTGCGGGCGAGCGCGTCGGCGTCACGCGCGATGCCGACGACCTCCAGACCGGCCTTCGCCAGCACCTCGGCGATGCCCGCGCCCATGGTGCCGAGCCCCACCACCCCGACCCGGCGGTGTCTCACAGCGTCGTCCCGGCTGTTCTCCGGCTTTTTCTCCGGGTTCGCGGCCGGCCCGGTTCCCGATGCGGGCCTCTCAATCATGCCCAGGCTCCTCTACTTCGGCACATCTACTTCGGCACACGGGCCCCAGGCGACAGGTAGGCGTCGCGGGCCGGGCGGTGTCAGACGGCGAACGCCGCGATCCTCCCATATTCTCGAGACGCCGGCCCATGATCGCACTGCGGGAACGGACCGGCCGCCGGCCGGGGACGCCGGCCGGGCTGCCGGGCTGGCGGGCGGCCGTTGCAGGTTCGGCGGACCGGGCGGGTTCGGCGGAAGCGCTTTCAGAAAAGCGTCGGAATGGACGGTTCGAGGCCCCGCAGCTCGTCATAGTCGACGATGGCGCAGCCCAGCCCCCGGTCGGCCGCTAGCAGCCGCGCCTGCGGGGTGATGGACTGCGCCGCGAGAATGCCGCGCACGGGATGCGGCAACGCCGGGTCGGCCTCCAGGCGGACAAGGTACCGGGTCAGCTGCTCCACCCCGTCGATCTCACCCCTGCGTTTGATCTCGACGGCGACCGTTGAGCCGTCCGCGCCGCGGCACAGCAGGTCGACCGGCCCGATGCCGGTCTCGTACTCGCGGCGCACCAGGGTGAGTCCGGGCGCGATCGCGTCGGGCCGGTCGGCGAGCAGCACCTGCAGATGCGCCTCCACCCCGTCCTTGCGCAGACCGGGGTCGACGCCGAGGTCGTGCGTGGAATCGTGCAGCACCTGTTCGAGGGTGATGACGAGCTGCTCGGCCGCGCGGTTGGTGACCCGCCAGACCCCGTCCGCCTCGGCGATGACGCACGGGGGGCTCATCCAGTTGAGCGGCTTGTACGCCCGCCCGTCGGCATGGATCGAGACGGATCCGTCCGCCTTGACGAGTACCAACCGGACGGCGCTCGGCAGATGTGCGGTGAGCCGACCGACGTAGTCCACGCTGCAGCGAGCGATGACGAGCCGCATGACGTCACGCTATCGCGGCCGTTTCCGGCGCCCGGCGGCGGTGGGACCGCCGCGCACCCGGCGATCGCCTGACGATCGCCTGACGATCAGAGGTACGGACCGTCCGCCTCACTGTGACCGGGCCGCGCGGCGTCAATCCTGGTCGAGGGCACAGAGCGACCGTACGACGTCGAGGGTGCCCCGGACTGTCGAGGGTGCCCCGGAGACCATGGCGGTGCAGGTCACCCGGTGCAGGGCGGCGGGGAGACCTTCCACAGGGTGATCAGAGCGCGCGGAAGCACGTCACAGGCCCGCGGGCCGTTGCGGACAATCGTCCAGGGCCCAGCGCCGGTCCGCCGCCACACGTGCGGGTCGACCGGCGGCGTGGCCGGCCCCTGGACCTCGATGCGACCAATCGCCCAGTACTCGTCGTGCGCCGCGTCAACGCCCTCGACGGCGCCGAAGTACATCCCGTTCACGATCGTCACCTGCCGGGCGGAGATGGTGGAAGCGCCCCCGGCCGCCTTGATGGAGTCGGCGACCGTCCACGACAGCGCGAGCCGCAGGGCATCCGGATCAGGCTCGTCGAGGACCCGCATCTGATGGGCCGTGCCTGGTCGGCGCGCACCCTCCCACGGGGCGGTCCGCAACGCGGGGGTCAGCTCCGGGGCGGGCGAGGTGGCGGTCTGAGGCGCATGCACGGTGGCGGACTGCCGGTCCGCGGTCACGTAGCCGATGGCCACGCCGAGCAGGACCGCGACCACGAACGCCACCGGGACCAGGACCGACCGGTACTCGCGCACCCCGGCCAGCCCGGCCAGCCCGGCGGATCGCGCACTCCGATCGCCAACGGCATTCACCCGCGCGGGCACCTCCACGTCCTGCACGCCTCCGTCCGGCATCACACCCTGCCAAGAGCCGGGCCCGTCACCCGAAAGCAGTACCCGATCAGCAGGTACCCGGCAAGCATGCCGCATCGCGTGTCCGCCCGGCGCACGGGCGCGCCTGAGATGACGGTGCGCAGCCACCCTGGTTCGTTCCGCTCCGGGTGCCGTCCCAATCGGGACGGAGCCCTTCCTGACGAGCCTGGCGGGCGGTCGAACGGATGAGCCGCCCGGGCAGCCCGCTCAGGCGTGGCCGACGTGGACCAGGTCGGCGGCCTCCTCGAACCGCAGCAACCCACCCAGCCGGTCCGCCACGAGCAGGCGTTCAAGCGAGCTCGGCACATCGACCAGCACCATCGAACGGCCCGCGGCACGGGCTCGGCGAGCGCCGCCGAGCAGCACCCCCAGCGCGGCATGATCGCCGAGTTCCAGGCCCGCGACGTCGACGCGCAGCGGCCCGCTCCCATTGTCGATCGCCGCGTGCAGCAGGGAGCGTAGTGTCCCCACCGTCCGCACATCCACCCGGCCAACCACGCGGGCCGTCTGCGCGCAGCCGGCCCGCGTGTCCCCGGAGCACTCCAGACTCACCACGTTCACGCCGATGTTCATGTGATCTCCCGTCCCGGCCGTCCGACGCCCCCTCTGTCGTGACGCCGTTGCTACCAGCTATCCGCGCCGATCGCGGGTAGCACTCAGGTGCGGCTCGCCCAGGGCGGACCGCGACATACCCCCTCGTCTTCATCGGACTGTCGCCGTTCGGCCACAGGGAGGTCGGGCCGGTTACCTCGATGGTGGCAGCAGTCGGCGGGCGATGTTTCCTCTGTCGGATTCCGTGGAGGTGTCGAGGCCCGAATCCATGTCCGCCGCGAGGATGTCTGGGACGATGCAAGGTGGCGTCGAAGAGCGGCACGATCGGAGGTGCGGGATGACCGGAACGGCCGGGGCGTTTCTCCTCGAGCCACTGATCGCGCTGCTGGCCGTCGGCCTGCTGATGGCGATCGGGCGCTGGGCTCATGCTCCGGCACGGCCGCGGCCGGCCGGTTCCGTCCCCGGCCACGACTTCGGTCTGCTCGTCCCGGTGGTCACCGTGGACACCCCCGCCGAGATCACTCGGCTCCGCGCGGCGCTGTGGGCGCGGGGTATCCGCTCGACCTGGGCCACGGCACCGGCCGGTCCGATCCGCATCGACGCCGCCGGGAATATCATCGCCCGGCCGCGGGACCGCCGCCACGTACTCGTGTTCGGCACGGACGCGAACCGAGCCGCCCGTGCCCTCGTGAACCTGCTCGGCTCGCGCCAGTCGCCCACCTGACCCCGCCGGCCGGGCCGGCGGATCACGAGGCCGGTGGGATCAGGCCGACGCCAGCGGGATCAGGCCGAGACTGGTGAAATCAGGCTACAGCGCGGTCGGAGACCCGGCGGATGTTGGCGCCGAGGTCCGTCATGTTCTCGACAAACCGGGCGTATCCCCGGTCGATGTGGTGGACGTCGCCTACCTCGGTGACGCCGTCCGCAACCAGGCCGGCGAGCACGAGACCCGCGCCGGCCCGCACGTCGGAGGCCGTCACCCGGGTGCCGGACAGCCGCGCGGTCGGCCGGACGATGACGTGGTGGCCGTCCGTACGCAGGTCGGCGCCGAGTTTGTGCAGCTCGCGGCAGAAGACGAACCGGCTGTCGAAGACGTTCTCGGTGATCAGGGAGGTACCCCGGCTGACCGACTCCAACGCGATGATCTGCGGCAGCAGATCGGTCGGAAAGCCGGGGTACGGCAGCGTCACCACGTCGATCGACCGGGGTCGTCCCCGTCCGACGACCCGGAATCCGTCGTCCCGGACGTCGACCTCGGCACCGGCCTGCACCAACTTCTCCAGGACGATGCCGAGATGAGCGGCCTGACCGTGCCGGATCAGCACGTCGCCGCCGGTCATCAGGGCGCCGATGGCGTACGTGCCGGCAACGATGCGGTCCGGCACCGTCCGGTGTTCCACCGGGGTGAGGTGGTCGACCCCGTCGATGATCAGTGTCGACGATCCCGCGCCGTCGATGCGCCCGCCCATCGCCGTCAGCATCGCGCACAGGTCGGCGATCTCGGGTTCCTGGGCGGCATTGTCGATCACCGTCGTCCCCTTGGCGAGAACCCCGGCCATCAACAGGTTCTCGGTGGCGCCCACGCTGGGGAAGTCGAGCCAGATCGAGGCTCCCTGCAGCCGGCCGGAGCAGCGCGCGACGAGGACTCCGGACTCGACGTCGACCAGCGCACCGAGTTTGGTCAGGCCGTTGACATGAATGTCGAGCGCGCGCGATCCGATCGCGTCTCCACCGGGCAGGGCGACCCGCGCCTCCCCACGGCGGGCGACCAGCGGACCGAGCACCGCCACCGACGCCCTGATCTGCCGCACCAGTTCACCATCGGCCGCGATGCCCGGAGCCTGGGGAACCTCAATGCTCAGCCGCCCGCCGGCGGCGTCCCGCTCGACGGTCGCACCGAGCCCCGCCAGTACCTTGGACATCACCGACACGTCCAAGATGTCGGGAACGGCGGACAGCATCGTCCGGCCCGCGGCCAGCAGGCTCGCGGCCATCAGCTTCAACACCGAGTTCTTCGCGCCCGGGACGGCGACCTCGCCGGCCAGCCGGGTACCGCCTGTCACAACGAAGCGCTCCACGAACCTCGATGCTAGGTCCTGGCCTGAAGATCTTCACCGCCACCCGCCGGACCGACCGGCGCAACCCTGCGCGATCGCCTCATTCCGCTGCGTCGGACGGGAGGACTGACACCCCGTCGTGGGTGCGGATAAACGGCTCGAGCCGTCCAGCCACCGCGTCGGCCACCCGGATCGCGAAAGCCGGCACGAACCGCATACGGACCTCGTCGATCGACAACCAGCCGACCTCCGTCGCCTCCGCGGTGTCGGAAGCGATGACGCTGGTCGGATGGTGGCAGGGAAACACCATGGCAACCACGCCTAGGGGCATGTTGAGGTACACCCCGGTCAGGCGGACGGGTTCGACGACCGCACCCGTCTCCTCCTCGACCTCACGGCGCAGCCCGGCGTGCAGGGTCTCGCCGCGCTCGAGCACCCCACCCGGGATCTGCCAGGCGTCGGTGTCCCGGCGGCGGATGCACAGAATCAACCCGTTTTCGTTGAGTGTCACTCCGGCTACGCTCACCGAATGCATGTGCGAAACGTACCAATTGCCACGCGGAAGTCCAGGTGAACGGCGGCCTTTCTCAGCGGCTGGCGGAACTGCCCCCAGAGACCGACCCGGGGTTCGGCTCGGCCGCGCGGGCGTTGTTGATCGGGCCCGACGCGACCGACGAGGCCCGCACCGCGGCAGTCGAGAACCCCAATCTAGCGGAGCAGACGCGCTTCAACGCGTTCTACTGCCCGCAGGCTCGGGCCTGGCGCCGAAAGGACCATCGCCGCCATCGGGCCAACACCGATCGATACCAGGCCTGGTTCGGTCGGCATCCGATGTTCTTCTTCATGCAGGCCGAGTATTATGCCTCGCTCGACGGCGATCCGGCGAATCTCGACGCGGCGCTCACGTTCGCGCTCGAGGCGGTGGACCGGCTCGGCGGCGTGCCTGGCGTGCTGCATCTCGCCGCCGAAATTATCGCGGACCGCCACGAACGGGACCCCGACAACGATCCACGCCTACTGCTCGACGCTGAGCGGCACGTCCGGCAGGCCATCGCGCTCAGCGACGGGCATTATGCGCGCTATCATGCCACCCACGCGCGCATCGCGACCCTGCGAGGGGCGTTCGCGTCCGTGCGGGCCAGCATCGCCCGCGCGATCGAAGACGAGGACAGTACGGGCGCCGAATACGCGCTTCGCATCGGCGACTACCAGCTCATCCGGTCCAGGATCCAATACGCGCAGGAGGGTGAGCGGCTGGGCGCACGCCAAGAGGAGGCTTCCCGCGAGCTGCAGCAGATCCGGAGTCAGGTCCTGGAGATCATGGGGTTACTCGCGGCAGTGATCGCCTTCATCACCACCGCCGCGAACATCGCCGCGGGGCAGCCGGCCCGACCGGCCGCCGGCCTTCTCACGCTCGCTGGCGGCGTGACGTTGCTCGTCTTCTGGGGCTTTCACGTCCTGCTCGTGGGGACCGAACCGGCCCGGCGTCGGGTCGTCACGGCGGTCGTCGGGATGATACTCGTGGTGGCGGGGTTTCTCATGACGGAGTTCTCATGACCACAGAGCTCTCATGACCACGGTGGGGGCCGACGGGTGCGTGTACTGCAGTCCATCAGCCGGTCGGACAAGCTCCACAACGAGGACGCCGCCGGTTCCCGCGCCGATGGCCTGTGGGTGATCGACGGAGCGACGCCGCTGTACGACGATCCGACGATCAGCGGCCGGTCCTCGGCGGCCTGGCTGAGCGGCGCGGCCGACGCCTTCCTCGCCACGGTCCCCTGGCGGGATAGATCCCTGCCCGAGGTGGCGCGGGAGCTGATCGCACACGTCCGCGCCGAGGGACGGCGCCTGGGGCTCGCCGCGGGTCGGTTCCCGACCGCCACGATCGCCCTCGCCCGGCAACGGGGCCCGCTACTCGACCTGTACCTCCTCGGGGACAGCCCGGTTCTGCTCCGTTATCCCGGCGGGGAGGTGGTCGGTTTCACCGATCCCCAGTTCGATCGGGTCGAAGAGGCGCTGCTCGAACCGGTCCGCGCCGAGCTGGAACGCGGCATCGATGTCACGCAGGCCTACGGACGGGCACACACGATGACCCGCGAACACCGCCGGCAGCGCAACACCGCGGCCGGGTCCTGGATCCTCGGTGACGTCACCGCTGCCGCCGACCACGCGTTCGTCACCACCATGCCGGTGGAACCCGGCACGGAGCTGGTGGCGCTGTCCGACGGCTACGCCCGGGCCGTCCGTCCCTTCAGCCTGGTCGCCGACGACGCGGCCCTTGTCGACGTGCTCGCCCGCGGCGAACAGGCCATACTGTTGGAACGGCTGCGGGCGGCGGAACGGGCCGATCCGGACTGCTCGCGGTTCCCCCGGTTCGGGATGAGCGACGACGCGACCGCGCTCTACGCCCGGATCTGACAACCCGGGCCGCGCGGTCAACGACTGCCTAGAGTGGTCCCCATGGCAGTGCACCTGACTCGGATCTACACCCGCACCGGGGATGACGGTACGACGGCGCTGGGCGACATGTCGCGGGTGGCGAAGACCGATCCGCGGCTGGCTGCCTATGCCGACGTAGATGAGGCGAACGCCGCGATCGGCGTGGCACTCGCCCTCGGCGGGCTTCCCGACGAGCTGCGGGCGGTGCTCGGCCAGATCCAGAACGACCTCTTCGACGTCGGCGCGGATCTGTGCACCCCGGTCGACCCGGCGCCGGCCTACCCACCCCTGCGGATCACCGAGGCCTACGTGGAACGGCTCGAGGAGGCGTGCGACCGTTTCAACGCCGGCCTGCCGAAGCTGGCCTCCTTCATTCTTCCGGGAGGGACTCCCGGGGCGGCGCTGCTGCATGTCGCCCGCACGGTCGCCCGCCGGGCGGAACGGTCCATCTGGGCCCTCCTCGAGGCCGAGCCGGACCGCACCGGCCCGCTGCCGGCCCGCTATCTCAACCGACTGTCGGATCTGCTGTTCATCCTCGCCCGGGTGGCGAACCCTGAGGGGGACGTGCTCTGGCGCCCCGGGGCGCACGCCTGAGACCCGCTCAATACCCGAGGGTCGACAAGTCAGTCAACCAAATTGTAGACTGGCGATCATGAGTACCACGGTGCGCGTGAGTGACAGGACGCGGCAACGGGTCGCGGCCATGGCCGCGACCACCGGCCAGCAGATGCAGACGATCATCGACGAGGCCGTCGAGGCCTACGAGCGCGAGCTGTTCTGGCGCGGCTTCGAGGAGGGGTACGACCGCCTCGCGGCCGACCCGCTCGCCTGGGACGAGCTCGGTGCCGAGCGCTCCGCCGAGGCGGGGGCGCTGCGGGACGGCCTGGAGTGATCTCACCTCGCCGCGGCGAGGTATGGCTGGTCGACTTCGGTGAGCCGATCGGCCACGAGCAGGGGTTGTGTCGTCCGGCGGTGGTCGTGTCCGCCGACCGGCTCAACCGCAGCCGGGCCGGGCTGTCCATCGTCGTACCCGTCACCAGGACCCGCCGCGGGCTGCCCTCCCACGTCGAGCTCGCGCCCGGCGGCACCGGTCTGCGCGAGACAAGCTACGCAAAGGTCGAGGACGTGAAATCGGTGTCCCAGCAGCGCTTCGGTCGCCGGCTCGGCGTCGTGGGTCCCGATCATCTGCTGCGGATGACCGAGGCCCTGCAGTTTCTGTTAGGTAGGTAGAGCCTGTTAGGTAGGTAGAGCCTGTTGGGTGGGTAGAGCCTGTCGCGGACCTGTGACGTGACGCGAAAGGCGCGTCCCCCGATGCGGGGAACGCGCCCTTGGCCGCAGGAAACTCAGGTCAGCTTCGCGGTCTCGGCAAGGATGCTGACACCCTGGTGTGTCACCGAGATGAAGCCGCCGTCCACCGAGGCCGAGATCTCCCGGCCACCGGTCTTGACCCGGACCGTCCCGCCCGGCGCCAGCAGACCCAGCAGCGGCACATGGCCGGGCAGCACGCCGAGATCACCGTCGGTGGTCCGGGCGACGACCATGTCGGCGTCGCCGGACCACACCTCCTGCTCGGGCGAGACAATCGCCACCCGGATCGGCATTACAGGTTCTCCGCGTTCTTCTCCGCGTCCTCGATGCCACCGCACATGAAGAACGCCTGCTCCGGCAGGTGGTCGAAGTCGCCCTGGGTGAGCCGCTTGAACGAGTCGATCGTCTCGTCGAGCGGGACGAACTTGCCGGGGATGCCGGTGAACTGCTCGGCCACGAAGAACGGCTGCGACAGGAACCGCTGGATCCGCCGCGCCCGGTTGACGAGGATCTTGTCCTCTTCGGAGAGCTCATCGATACCGAGGATGGCGATGATGTCCTGCAGGTCCTTGTATCGCTGCAGAATCCGCTGCACCTCACGGGCCGTGTCGTAGTGCTCCTGCCCGAGATAGCGCGCGTCCAGGATCCGGGAGTTGGAGTCGAGCGGGCTCACCGCCGGGTAGATACCCAGGTCGGAGATGGCCCGGTCGAGCACGGTGGTGGCGTCGAGGTGGGTGAACGTCGTCGCCGGCGCCGGGTCGGTCAGGTCGTCCGCGGGCACGTAGATGGCCTGCAGCGAAGTGATCGAGTGGCCCCGGGTGGAGGTGATGCGCTCCTGGAGCACACCCATCTCG
>NZ_CDXDOR010000037.1:11542-25129 GCF_978021225.1 Frankia sp. CeTa3Moorea
GTCGGCTGGTAACCGACGGCGCTGGGCATCCGGCCGAGCAGCGTGGAGACCTCGGATCCGGCCTGGGTGAACCGGAAGATGTTGTCGATGAACAGCAGCACGTCCTGCTTCTGGACGTCCCGGAAGTACTCGGCCATCGTGAGCGCGCCGAGCGCGACCCGCAGCCGGGTACCCGGCGGCTCGTCCATCTGGCCGAACACCAGCGCGGTGTCCTCGATGACGCCGGCCTCGGTCATCTCCAGGAACAGGTCGTTGCCCTCACGGGTGCGCTCGCCGACCCCAGCGAACACCGAGACGCCACCGAACTCCTTGGCGACCCGACGGATCATCTCCTGGATGATGACGGTCTTGCCGACGCCGGCACCGCCGAACAGGCCGATCTTCCCACCGCGCACGTACGGCGCGAGCAGGTCGATGACCTTGATGCCGGTGGTGAACATCTCGGTCTTCGACTCGAGCTGGTCGAACGCCGGCGCCGGCCGGTGGATCGGCCAGCGCGTCTCGGCCTCGATCTGCTTCACGTCGAGCGGCGTGCCGAGCACGTTGAACACGTGGCCCTTGGTGGCGTCGCCGACCGGGACCGAGATCGGCGCGCCGGTGTCGCGGACGGGCGCGCCCCGGACGAGACCGTCGGTCTGCTGCATGGAGATGGCCCGCACGGTGTTGTCACCGATGTGCTGGGCGACCTCGAGCGTCAGCGTCAGCGTTTCGTCGCCGATGGTCCGGTCGACCTGGAGTGCCTGATAGATCTCGGGAAGCTCGTCGGGAGCGAACTCCACGTCGACGACCGGTCCGATGACTCGGGCGACCCGGCCGATCCCCGGGGTCCGGCCCTCCGCCGTGGCTGGCGAGCTGGTGGTGACGGTCATGGCGTCCTCAGTTTCCCATCAATGCCCGTCGCCGCAGCCTCGGGCTCGCGTTCGCTGGCACCTGGGGCGGAGCGGTTCGCGTCGTGCGCGCTCCGCCTTCGGCGTCGTCCTTCTGCGTTCTGTTGTCGATGTCCGCATCGGTTCCGCTCGGTGTCACCCATTGTGGTCACCCATTGTGTCCGGCGGCGTGAAGACGGGAACGGCGATGACATCGCTCGACATCGCTCCCGCTCCTCGCGCCGCCCGCCCACGTCAGGCTCCCGAGGCCAGGGCGTTGGCGCCACCGACGATCTCGGAGATCTCCTGGGTGATGGCGTCCTGCCGGGCCCGGTTGGCCTGCCGGGTGTATCTCTTGATGAGATCCTCGGCGTTATCCGTGGCTGACTTCATGGCCCGCTGCCGCGCCGCCGACTCCGACGCCGCCGACTCGAGCAGCGCCGCGTAGAGCCGGCTTTCCACATAGCGGGGCAGCAACGCGTCAAGCACCCCCTCGGCGGAGGGCTCGAACTCGTACTGGGGCAGCGGGCCGCCGCGCGGCGGTTCGTCGGTCTCGGTGAGCACCATCGGCAGCAGCCGGCGGGCGACCGGCGTCTGGGTGATGGCGCTGACATACTCCGTGTGGACGACGTGGATCTCGTCCACTCCGCCGTTCTCGCTCGTGTCGATGAAGGCCGCGATGAGCGCGTCCGCGACCGACTTGGCGTCCGCGTACGACGGCTGCTCGGAGAAGCCGGTGTACTCGCCGCTCATCGCACGACCTCGGAAGCGGTAGTAGCCCGTCCCCTTGCGGCCGACGACGTGCAGGTCGGTCTCCTTGCCCTCCGAACGCAGCAGCTCGACGAGTTCGCCGGTGCGCCGCAGCGCGTTCGAGCTGTACCCGCCGGCCAGCCCCCGGTCGCTGGTGATCACCACGACCGCGGCCCGGGTCGCCCCGGGCCGCTCGGTGGTGAGCGGGTGGTCGATCGTGGTCTGCGCCGCGACCGCCTCGATCACCCTGGTGATCTCCTCGGCGTAGGGGCGGGCGGCGGCGACCCGCGCCCGCGCCTTGGCGATGCGGGAAGCCGCGATCAGCTCCATCGCTCGGGTGATCTTCTTCGTCGACTGCACCGACCGGATGCGCCGCCGGTACTCACGAAGCTGGCCCGCCATGGGTCAGCCCTCGTCGTCTTTGTGCACCGCGGGTCGGTGCACCGGGATCGACTCCTGCCGCACCAGCCCCGGGTCGAGCGGGCCCGGCACCGGCTCGTTGACCAGCGGCTGGCCATCGGACAACGTGAACTGGTTCTTGAACTCCGCGATGGCCGGCTCCAGCACGGCGATCGTGTCGTCGCTGAGCTTGCCGGTGGTCACGATCGCGTCGTACACCTGCGGGTAGGACCGGCCGACGAAGTCGAGGAACTCCGACTCGAAGCGACGGATGTCCGCCACCGGCACGTCGTCGAGCTTGCCGGTGGTCCCGGCCCAGATCGACACGACCTGGCGCTCGACCGGGAAAGGCTGGCCCTGCGGCTGCTTGAGCAGCTCGACCAGGCGGGCGCCGCGGGCGAGCTGGTCCCGCGAAGCCTTGTCCAGGTCGGAGCCGAAGGCCGAGAACGCCTCGAGCTCGCGGTACTGGGCAAGGTCCAGCCGCAAGCGGCCGGCGACCGACTTCATCGCCTTGACCTGCGCGCTGCCGCCGACCCGGGATACCGAGGTGCCGACGTTGATGGCCGGGCGGACACCCTGGTTGAACAGGTCGGACTCCAGGAAGATCTGCCCGTCGGTGATCGAGATGACGTTCGTCGGGATGTAGGCCGAGATGTCGTTGGCTTTCGTCTCGATGATCGGCAGTCCGGTCAGCGACCCGCCACCGAGCTCGTCGGAGAGCTTGGCACAGCGCTCCAGCAGCCGGGAGTGCAGGTAGAACACGTCACCCGGGTAGGCCTCCCGGCCCGGCGGGCGGCGCAGCAGCAGCGAGATCGCCCGGTATGCCTCCGCCTGCTTGGACAGGTCGTCGAAGACGATGAGCGCGTGCTGGCCGTTGTACATCCAGTGCTGGGCGATCGCCGAGCCGGTGTAGGGCGCGATGTACTTGAAGCCCGCCGGCTCGTCGGCCGGCGCCGCCACAATCGTGGTGTAGGCCAGCGCGCCGGCCTCCTCGAGGGTGTTCACCACCTCGCGGATCGTCGACTTCTTCTGGCCGACGGCCACGTAGACGCACTTGACCTGCTTCGATGGGTCGCCAGAGGCCCAGTTGTCCCGCTGGTTGATGATCGTGTCGATGGCCACCGTCGTCTTGCCGGTCTGCCGGTCACCGATGATCAGCTGACGCTGACCGCGACCGATGGCCGTCATCGCGTCGATCGCCTTGATGCCGGTCTGCAGGGGCTCCTTCACCGGCTGGCGCTGGACGACCGTCGGCGCCTGCAGTTCCAGCACCCGGGAGCCCTCGGCCACGATCTCCCCGAGGCCGTCGATCGGCCGCCCGAGCGGGTCGACGACCCGGCCGAGGAAGCCGTCACCGACGGGGGCGGAGAGGATCTCGCCGGTGCGGCGGACTTCCTGCCCCTCCTCGATGTGCTCGGAGTCACCCAGGAGGACGGTTCCGATCTCACCGACCTCGAGGTTCAGCGCGAGCCCCAGAACGCCGCCGTGGAACTCCAGCAGCTCGTTGGTCATCGTGTGCGGAAGACCCTCGACCCGGGCGATGCCGTCACCGGTGACGACGACCCTGCCGACCTCCTCCCGCTCACCGGAGGTGGCCTGGAAGGAGTCGACGTACTCCCGGAGGGCGTCGCGAATCTCCTCCGGCCGAATGGACAGCTCAGTCATCGCTTTGTCCTTCATGGCTGGCATGGATCTGGTCGGGACTGGTCACGGCGCTCCTACCGAAGCAGGCCGCGCCGGGCGGTGGTGAGCCGGCGGAGAACGCTGCCGTCCACCACCTCGTCGCCGACCCGCACGACGACACCGCCGAGAACAGTTGGGTCAAGATCGGTCTGCAGCTGGATCTGCCGGCCGAAGTAGCCGCTGATCGCGTCGCGCAGGCGCTCAACCTGGCCGGCGTCCAACGGGATCGCGGTACGCACGACGGCCACCACCCGACCGCGCCGGGCAGCCGCGATGCGGCTGTAGTGCTCCAGCCGACCCGCGACGTCGCCCTGCGCCCGGTCGGCCACCGCCTGCTGAACCAGCTGGACAGTGACCGGGTGCACCCGCCCAACCAACAGCCGGTTCACCAACACGGCCTTCGCCGAGGCCGGCGCCGCCGGGTCGGTCAGCGCCAGCGCGAGCTGTGGGTTCTGGTCCAGGATACGGCCGAAGCGGAAAAGCTCGTCCTCCACCTCGTCGAGCGCACTGGTGACGTCAGCCTGAGCGAGTAGCGCCTCGACACTGAGCTCCTCCAGGGCCTGACGCAGGTCCCCCGGCCGCGACCAGCGGCTCTGCACCACGCTGTCGACCACTTTCAGGGTGAGCTCGCTGACCTGGCCGGCCAGCAGCCGGCGGGCGAGCCCGACCCGCGACGGCCCCGGGGCCCCCGGGTCGGTCAGTGCCCGGCGCACCGTCGCTTCCCGCCCGATCAGGGCGGCGACCGCACGCAGTTCCTCGGCGATCCGGTCGGCGTCGGGAACCCGCGCGGCCCGTCGCGGGCCGCCCACCGGGATGGCCGTCACCTGGTCGAGAACGGCACGGGCCACTGCCAACGAGCGTCGGCTGGCGCCCTCCACCGTCAGCCTCCCAGCCCGGACGCGGTGCTGGCCGGCCGCGGCCCGGCCTCCAGACCCGCGATGAAGTCGTCGACGAGCTGACGCTGCCGGGCGTCGTTCTGCAGCTCATGCCCGACTATCTTGGTGGCGAGCTCGACCGCGAGCGTGCCGACCTCGCGCCGGACCTGGGCGACGACCTGCGACCGCTCGGCCGCCAGCGACGCCTCGGCCCGATCGCGCAACTCCGCGACCTCCCGCTGGGCGTCGGTCCGTAGTTCGTCGATGATTACCCGCGCCTGGGCGTGCGCATCCTCCCGGATACGGGCCGCCTCGGCACGCGCCTCGGCGAGCTGGGCACGGTACTGCTCGAACAACGCCTGCGCCTCACGCTGGGCCTGCTCGGCCCGACGCAGTCCGCCCTCTACGCGTTCGGTCCGATCGGCGTAGGTCTTGCGGATCTGCGGATAGATCTTCCAGAAGAAGAATCCAACCAGGACACCGAAGGCCAGCAGCCCGACGATCAGTTCAGACAACGGCGGCACGAGGACGTTTTCCTCGTGCGTGCCCACTTCCTCGGCGGCGAGGATGACAGAGGAGTACACCTGATATCCCTGTGCCGGATCAGGTGAACACGAAGGGGACGACGAAGCCGATCAGAGCCAAGGCCTCGACCAGCGCGAACCCGATAAGCATGTACCGGAAAGCAACCTGCTCCGCCTCGGGCTGGCGGGCGATCGCCTGGATGCCGAGTCCGAAGATGATGCCGACGCCGATACCGGGACCGAGAGTGGCGATGCCGTAGGCGACCGTCCCGATGTTGCCGCTGATGGCGTCTTCAGCGGCCAGCAACGTGGACGCGGTAAGAGACATCGTGAAATCCGTCCTTCTAAAGTCGGTGCACCGGGACCGTCTCCGCGGTGCGGGTACGTCGAGAGGAAGATGTCAGGCCCGTGCCACCGCCGGTTGCGCCGGCGTGGCAAACGAAGTCGTCTCCGAGCTCGGTTCGTGCCCGTGGACCGGTGGATGGTCCGTGGCGTGGTCACCGCCACCGTGCGACGAGATAGCACCGCCGATGTAGGCGGCCGTCAGGATGGTGAAGATGTACGCCTGCAAAAGGTCGATCACCAGTTCGAAGCCGGTCAGGACGACGAACATCAGCCCGGAGAAGATGCCGAAGATGAACTGCGGCTTCGGTAGCAGGTAGTCGGCCCCGAGCGCGAACACCAGCAGCAGCATGTGGCCGGCGAACATGTTGGCGAAGAGCCGGATGGCGAGAGTGGCCGGCCGCACGACGAGGGTCGAGAAGAACTCGATCGGCGCCAAGATCAGTTTGACACCGAAAGGCGCGTCCGGTGCTGGTACAAGCATGTCCTTGAAATACGCTCCGGCCCCGTGCTCGCGGATTCCGACCACATTGAAAATGGCCCAGCTGATCAGAGCCAAAATCATCGGCAGAGCAATACGCGAGGTCGTCGGGAACTGGGCCACGGGGATGATGGCCATGACGTTCGAGACCAGGATGAAGCAGAAGAGGATCATCAGGTACGGCGAGAAGACCCGGCCGCGCTCCCCGATGACGTCTCGGGAGATCTGCTGGTCGACGAAGTCGTAGATGGACTCGCAGAAATTCTGGAGCCCCCGCGGGACCAGCGCGGCCCGACGGAATCCAAGCCAGAGGAAAAGGCCCACAAAGATCGCGACGAACAGGGTGAGCGCCGACCACTTGTTGAAGTAGAGGTCACCGATCTCAAACCAGTTCTTCGGCCTGAAAACCTCGGAAGTCGGCCCGTGGAAGCCGTCGTCGGCCGCCGCGAACACCGAACCGCTCGGCACTTCCGACACCTCCATGATCATTCAACAACGTCAAAGTTCGCAATCACCTACGACCAGGTCGGCCTCACCCTATACGGGTGAGGCCCCTCCGGGTAGAGGAGCGAAAGCCAGGCGGCCACCGCCTGCATCCCGATCCCTACCCTCCACCCACGAGGCCCCGTCAGGGCCCGTCCCATGCGGAAGCGAAAGGGGACAACCAGCGGCGAGCGGCACCCAGGGCGCCTGCCCGACACCGCCGATGCTATCCGCCTGGACGCCGCGAGGCATCAATTACACACGAGAGATCTTCGACAAACTGTCGAAGATCACCGTCCGTAAATTTGATGGCAATTTTGTTACTTAGAGTGACTTGACGTCCGTCTACACACCGTCATCAACGGGCACCGAAGCGATAAATGACCAGGTAGAGTGCTCCCGCAATTCCGACAATCAGTCCAATAGGGAAAAAAAGGACTTGAAACCCCAATAGCCGATCAAGGCCAAAACCGGCCAGTCCCCAGAAGCCGGCTCCCGCCACAAGCGTGCCCACGATGCCCCAGGCCTCGCCGGCGGGCGGCGCAAGTGCGCGGCCCAGGTTGCGACCCGGGCCCTCGGGCACCCGCGAGCCGTCACCGCCGGTCCCGGTCGAGCTCTCCCCCGACCGGTCGTCGGCGCTCTGGTCGGGCGTGGAACCCACCTCGTCACCGCCCCTCGAGCGGCGCCGGCCCGGCCGCCGGCCCCTGCGGCACGTCCGGGTCGGCCTCGGCGCTCGGCACCGTGGCCGGAATCCCCGGTTCGTAGAACGGCACCCGCAGCCGGGCCGCCGACCACACTTCGGCGCCGACCCAGCACAGCGTGCCCGCCACGATTGACCAGGCGAACGACGGCAGATTCACGGCGGTGGTGCCCTCCAGGGCCACCAGGACGACACCCAAGGTCACGACCTTCACCGCGTAGACGCCCAGCGCGACCGGCAGCAGCGCCGTCGTGCCGATCCGCCGGCCGATCGCCACCAGTGCCACCTTGCCCGCCGCGAAGAAGGTGCTGACCAGGCCAACTCCCAGGGCCGCGCCGAGGAAACCCGCCCCGCCCCGCGCCGCCCCGGCGATCACGAGCGTCGGCACGGCCAGCGCGAGCATGGTCCACAGCCCGGCGCGCAACGTCGGCGCCGCGGCGCCGGTCACGCCCGCCGCCCCGTACGCTGGGTGCCGAGGAGCAGGGCTACCAGGGCCGCGAGGCCCACTCCGACGGTGGCAACCAAGATCGGCAACGGGGAGTCGGAGAACGACGCGGCGACACCTCCGAACCCGACCAGAGCCGCCCAGAAGTACATGAAGAGAACCGCCCTCACGTGCGAATTACCGATTTCCAGCATGCGGTGGTGGAGATGCATCTTGTCCGCCGCGAACGGCGAGCGCCCCGCCCTCGTCCGCCGGACGACCGCGAGCCCGAGGTCGAGGAACGGAACGGCGAGCACGGCCAGGGGTATCGCCAACGGGATCAGCGACGGGTACGACCGTGAGGGTCCAACGTAACCCCCGTAGGCCACCTGACCGGTCACGGAGATCATCGATGCGGCCGACAGCAGGCCGATGAGCATCGAGCCCGAGTCCCCCATGAACAGCCGGGCCGGATTGAAATTGTGCGGCAGGAACCCGATGCAGACCCCGGCGGTCACGGCGGCCAGGAGCGCCGCCGGGGAGGCCCGGTAGAAGCCGTTGATCACTGCGATCTGATAGGCGAAGTAGAAGGTCGCGCCGGCGGCGATCGCCGCGACACCCGCCGCGAGGCCGTCCAGGCCGTCGATGAAGTTCATCGCGTTGATAAGCACGACCGCGGCGAGGATGGACAGCGGGACCGCGGTCTCCGGTCCCAGGCTCAGCGTCGTCTCGCTGTCCCGATCGATCGCGAACGTCCATTGGACACCAAGGAGCACCATGATGCCGGCCGTGGCGACCTGCCCGGCCAGTTTGGTCAGGGAGTCCAGTTCCCATCGGTCGTCGGCGACGCCGAGCAAGCAGATCAAGGTGCCGGCGACGAGCACCGCCCGGATCTCCGACCAGTCCTGGGAGACCACCGACAGGAACGGCAGGCGGTCCGCCACCCCGAACCCGGCGTAGAGCCCGGCAAGCATGGCCAGGCCCCCCAGCCGGGGCGTCGGGGTGGAGTGGACGTCGCGGGCACGTACCCCGGCGACGGCACCGATACGCATGGCGAAGACGCGTGCCACCGGCGTGGCGAGAAAGGTCACCGCCGCCGAGACCACGAAGACGAGCAGGTACTCGCGCACCGTCGGGCATCTCCCGCCTGCCGGACCCGGATCCGGCTACTGCCGCCTGCTCACGCCTGCTGCCGCCTACTACCGCCTGCTCACGCGGCTGTGCGGAACCTCTTGATCCCCTACCGCGGATCGGCCCCTACCGCGGATAGGCCGGGTGCCGGGCGACAAGCGCGGACACCGCCGCCGCCACGTCGGCGGCGGTGTCCGGCTCACGCACCGCGTGGGCGATCAGCCCCGCGATCTCCTTCATCTCCCCCTCGCCCATCCCCTGGGTGGTGACCACCGGGGTTCCTACCCGGATGCCGGAGGAGATCGCGGGCGGCTGCGGGTCATAGGGAATGGCGTTCTTGTTCAGGGTGATGCCGGCCGCGTCGCAACGCGCCTCAGCTTCCTTGCCACTGACCCCGAGTTCCCGCAGGTCGAGCAGGGCGAGATGGGTGTCGGTGCCACCGGCGACGGGCCGGATGCCCTCGGCAGCGAGCCCGTCGGCGAGCCGCTGCGCGTTGGCCACCACCTGGCGAGCGTACTGCGCATAAGCGGGCGAGGCCGCCTCCCGCAACGCGACGGCCTTCGCCGCGACCGCGTGCATCAGCGGGCCACCCTGGCTGAACGGAAACACGGCCTTGTCGATGCGGGAGGCCAACTCCTCGCGCGCGAGGATCATGCCCCCCCGCGGGCCGCGCAACACCTTGTGGGTGGTGAAGCTGACGACGTCGGCGTAGGGAACGGGGCTCGGGATCGCGCCCCCGGCGACCAGACCGATGAAGTGCGCCGCGTCCACCATCAGCCACGAACCAACCTCGTCGGCGATCGAGCGGAACGCGGCGAAGTCGATCAGACGTGGGTAGGCCGTCGCCCCACAGATGATCATCTTGGGCCGGTGCTGGCGGGCGAGCTCCCGCACCTGGTCGTAGTCGATCAGCTCGGTGTCCTCCCGCACGCCGTAGGCCACCACGTTGAACCACTTACCGGAGAAGCTCACTTTGCTGCCGTGGGTGAGGTGACCGCCATGCGGCAACGACATCGCCAGGACTGTGTCACCGGGCGTGAGTAGCGCCGCATACACCGCGAAGTTCGCCGACGAGCCCGAATGCGGTTGCAGGTTGGCGTGCTCCGCGCCGAAGAGCTGCTTCGCCCGGGCGATGCCGATCTCCTCGGCCCGGTCGACCACCTGGCAACCGCCGTAGTAACGCCGACCCGGATACCCTTCGGCGTACTTGTTCGACAACGTCGAACCCAGCGCCGCCAGCACCGCCGGGGACGTGAAGTTCTCGCTCGCGATGAGTTGCAGGCCGCCGCGCAGCCGGTCCAGCTCATCGAGGACCACCTCCGCGATCTCCGGATCCGTCGCGCTCAGCTGGTCGAAGTCCGGGCCCCAGAACGGGGTGCTCATGACGTTCCTAACCTCCTGCGCTAGAACGGCGACCGCGCTGGAACGGCAACCGTGCCACAACCGGCAACCGATGACCGGTGCCGCCGCGCGGGCGGCCCGGTCACCCCATGCTCCTCTGGCCCGGGAACACCATCCACCCGGATCTACCCGAAGCCACCCGCTGTGACCATCGCCCCCGCGACCCGGTTCAGGATCGTACGGGACTCTCCCGCCGGGACGATCAGCGGCGTCAGACCCACCCCACGCCGGCCCGTCCGGACCGTCCGGGCCCGGCTCCAGTTCACGGGCTCACCGGTTCACGGGCTCCCGGACCAGCGGCAACACTGCACGCAGCGCGGTGAGATCAATCGCACCGCTGCGCAGTACAACGGGCACCTCCTCGGTGCAGTCGACGATGGTCGAGGGGACGGCGGCCGGGCACGGTCCCCCGTCGAGATAGACACCCGCGGCACCGCCGAGCTGGTGCAGCGCCTCGTCGATCGTCGTCGCCGGAGGCTGGCCGCTGATGTTCGCGCTGGAGACGGCCATCGGCCCGGTCCGACCCAGCAGCTCGATCGCCACCGGGTGCAGCGGCATGCGCACCGCCACCGTGCCCCGGCCCTCCCCGAGATCCCAGCGCAGCGACGGGGTGTGCCGGACTACCAGCGTCAGCCCGCCCGGCCAGAATGCGGTGATCAGCTCCCGGACCTGGGGAGTCATCCGCTCGATCAGCCCGTCGAGGGTGCGCCAGGAGCCGACCAGGACCGGGACCGGCATGTTCCGGCCACGTCCCTTTGCCGCCAGCAGCAAGGCCACCGCGTCCCGGTCAAAGGCATCGGCGCCCAGCCCGTAGAGCGTGTCGGTGGGGAGCACAACCAGCCCACCCCGGGCGACGGTGCTGACCGCCGCGTCGAGACCGCGGGCCCGCTCCCGTTCGTCGGAGCAGTCGAAACGTTCCATTGCCCGTCCTCTTCTCAAGGATCAGGGTTCGTCCTCAGGATCGGGGCTCGCGGGACGCCCCGCGCTGGCCGGTGACGAACCGGTCCCGGCCGGCCAAGTCCCGATGATCCGCCACGTGCGACCAGCGGCCATCGGCGCGAAGCAGCTCGGGCGCCGACACCCCGTGGCCGTCGGCGTGTTCGATGACGAGTAGACCGCCTGGCCGCAGGAGCCGCGCCGCCACCCCGACAACCGTGCGCACCACGTCGAGCCCGTCGGGCCCTCCCCACAGGGCGCGGGCCGGATCATGCTCGCCCACCTCGGGCTCCACCGTGTGGCGGTCGGAGTCGGGGAGGTACGGCGGATTGCTGATGATCAGGTCGACCGTCCCGGCGAGTCGGGTGAGCGGCTCGGGCAGCGCCGCGGCGATGTCGGCTGCGTGCGCCGTCACGGGAAGACCGGTGTCGGCAATGTTGCGTCGCAGCCAGACCACCGCCGCCGGGTCGACCTCCACGGCGTGCACCCTCGCGCCGGGCAGCTCCGCCGCCAGGGACAGCGCGATCGCCCCCGAGCCCGCGCACAGATCGACGCACAACGGTCCCGGCTGCCGGGCCCCGGCGGGCCCGGTGAGCTCTGTGAGCGCCCATTCGACGACAGACTCCGTCTCAGGCCTCGGGATGAAGACCCCGGGGCCGACGGTGAGCTCGAGGTGGCGGAAGCCGGCGACACCGGTCAGGTGCTGCAGCGGCACCCGTTGCGCACGCCTGGCCACGAGCTCGTCCAGCCGCCGCGCCGCTGCCGCCGTGACGTCGTCGAGCAGTGCCAGCCGGCCGCGGGGCACCGCGAGCACGAAGGCGGCGAGCTGCTCGGCGTCGGCACGGGGGCTCGCCACCCCGGCCGCACGCAACCGGTCGGTCGCCGCCGCCAACCACGCGCCCAGCGGTGTCAGGTCGGCCGCGTGGCGCACCGGGCTCAGGGGATCCGCGGAGCCCGAATGCGGGGACGCGCCCCGGCCCGGCTGCTCCGTACCCCGAGAGCGCCCCTGCACGGCCGACGGGCCAGTCATGACGCCTGAGCCGCCAGCCGCGCGTCGAGGTCCGCGGCGGCCAGCGCGTCGAGGACCTCGTCGAGCTCCCCGTCGAGCACCTGGTCGAGGTTGTGTGCCTTGTAGCCGACCCGATGGTCGCTGATCCGGTTCTCGGCGAAGTTGTAGGTCCGGACCCGCTCCGACCGGTCCACCGTGCGGACCTGGCTGGCACGCGCCAGCGACGCCTCCGACTCGGCCTTCTCCCGGGCCGCCCCGAGCAGGCGGGCCCGCAGGATCCGCAGCGCGGACTCCTTGTTCTGTAGCTGGCTCTTCTCGTTCTGGCAGGAGACGACCACACCGGTCGGGATATGGGTGATCCGGACCGCGGAGTCCGTGGTGTTGACGCTCTGCCCACCGGGGCCGGA
This sequence comes from Frankia sp. CeTa3Moorea, assembly GCF_978021225.1. Taxonomy (NCBI): domain Bacteria; kingdom Bacillati; phylum Actinomycetota; class Actinomycetes; order Frankiales; family Frankiaceae; genus Frankia; species Frankia sp. CeTa3Moorea. The sequence continues at coordinate 23,954 of NZ_CDXDOR010000037.1, forward strand.
CGAGCGGAACACGTCGATGCGCAGGTCGTTCGGGTCGATCTCGACATCAACCTCCTCGGCCTCCGGAAGCACCAGGACCCCGGCCGCCGAGGTGTGGATACGTCCGGCGGACTCGGTGACGGGCACCCGCTGGACGCGGTGCACCCCGCCCTCGAAGCGCAGCCGGCCGTAGACGCCGTCCCCTGGGCCCGCGGGTCCCCGGGCCTTCACCGCCACGCTGACATCACGATAACCGCCGAGGTCGGAGGGGTTGGCGTCGAGGATCTCGGTCTTCCAGCCGCGCCGTTCGGCATAGCGCAGGTACATCCGGAGCAGGTCTCCGGCGAACAGCGCCGATTCTTCGCCACCGGCGCCGGCCTTGACCTCGAGGATGGCGTCCCGGGCGTCGTCGGGGTCAATCGGGACGAGGTAGGCCCGCAGTCGGTCGTTGAGCCGGGCCAGCTCCCCGCCGAGATCATGGACCTCGTCCCGGAACGACGGGTCCAGCGCCGCGAGCTCGCGGGCGGCAGCGAGGTCCCCCTCCACCCGGTCGAGCTCGCGCGCAAGATCCACGACCGGGGCGAGCTGCGCGTAGCGACGGCTCAGGGCGCGCGCCTTCGCGGGGTCGTTGTGCACCGCCGGGTCGGCGAGCTGCCCCTCGATCTCGGCGTGCTCGGCGATCAGGCCGTCGAGCGGGGACGTCATCGTGGTTCCTTCGCACGTCATGGTCCTGGAACACGTCACAGTTCCGGGAGGGGGTCGGTGGGACGGGTACCGCCCGTCCCAGACGCAAACGGCGCCCGTCCGGAGTCCGAACGGGCGCCGCGGCCGAGCTACTTCGCGCCGCCGACCTTCTCGCCGGGGCGCCGCCGACCGAACCGGCGCTCGAACTTCTCGACCCGGCCGCCGACATCGAGGATCTTCTGCTTGCCGGTATAGAACGGGTGGCACTGCGAGCAGACCTCGGCGTTGACGACGCCGTTCTCCTTGGTGCTGCGGGTGGTGAAGGTGTTCCCGCAGGTACAGGTGACCGTCGTCTCGTGGTAGGTCGGGTGGACGTCAGACTTCATGATCCCTCTTTCGAAGTGGCCGCCGGGTCGTCGTCTCGCGTGGACGACGTGAACCGGAGCCGGTCTGCTGCCAGTCTGCCAGAGGCCGGGTGCACCGACCGCCAGCCGATGCCAGGGGTCCCCACAC